>JADGDJ010000393.1 GCA_016744925.1 Spirochaetaceae bacterium | reverse complement strand
GAACGCCACATGCCGGGAGACATGAGCGGACCATTACTTCCGCCAAGATCATCAACCATAAAATACCCGTCAGGTTTCATCCCTTCTTTTATACATTTTTTCATCACATCTATAGTGAGGTCCAAATGTGTTCTCCCCATCTCCATAACCCATTCCGGCTCCAGAGCGATATCCATAAGAAGATTTGTAAAATCCCGATGCCTCCAGGTCGCTTCCCAGGGACCATAATTTTTAAAGAGTATGTATCTCTCATGACTTCTCATCACATCATACTTCTTTCGGGCTTCGGTCCATGTCGGATATTCTTCAAAATGTTCAAAATAATTGGCGTCATCTATTCTGGAAGGTTCCAATGGATTTTGCGAAAGTACCCACATCTTTTTATGTCGATCCCAGGTCTCACGATCAGTTGTCTTCACAGAAACATAGTGAATGGATCCCGATTTCTGCCATGGTTTCTCTGCCGTGTATCCGTAGCGATCTTCATAAGTATAATTCTCACCTTTGCGGGAAAGGATTTGCTGCGTATACCGTGGGGAACAATCAAGGTACATGACAGCAATGTCAAAATCAAAATATTCATCAACAGCAATGGATTTCTCATTATTGATTGCGGGAGGATGAATACTTATATTTTCAGGGAATCCCTGCTCTGTCCAGACTTGAAACGTGTCGGTCCAAAAATCCTCATGCATAGGAATTCTATCGGGTTTTTCCCAGTTTATCGCTGTTTTTACTCTATCTTTCGATGTCATTATCAACTCCTGACATAAGTGAATATACAAAAGATTATCTCATATTTTATCTAATAGATTATTTAAATAATTTACCATTTTCGACTATTTATTATCAATTTACTCTATATTATATATATTTGATTATCATTTACTTATAATAGACATAAAATGAATAGAGGAGAAAAGGTGAATTATTTTATCAGCCTAGTCAGTCGTTATGGGAGCTTTTCTCCCAATCATCTTTCTAATCTCAACAAATGGAATTTTTGGGATCTATTACACATACACAGTGGTAAATTAACAGTTCTAATATCAAATAAAAAAATGGAAATTCAACAGGGTGAATCGATTCTGATCCCTCCGGACACTGAATTTAGAATTCAGAACGGCAGTATCATAACAACGGCTTCGGTCCAGTATTTTGAACTTGAAAACCTTGCTGAGATTAATCAAAGAATATCCCATATCAGAAACCCTATTGTCTTCCACCCCTTAGGAATGAATCAGATTGAATCACATATTCTGGAACTAATGTCAATTTATAGCCCCAATAGACAAAACAGCAGAAAACAGGAATTGCTTCTGGAGCTGATAATAGAAAAGATGACTTCTAATCTTCCGATACCTGATGGAGATTCAGCCCCTTGGGGAAAAGTGATTCAGAAATATATCAGTCAAATGGAAAATCCTCCATCTATGAATGAACTCGCACATTTAACCGGTTATTCTGACAGTAGATTCAGGATTCTATTTCAGAGAGATATGGGGTTACCTCCTATGCGTTATTTCCTCAATATAAAATTGGAAAATACAGCGAAACAATTAACTGAAACTATATTGCCGGTAAAAAAGATAGCCTTAAATCACGGATATAAAGAGGTTTCCCATTTCACAAGAGCTTTTTCGAAACATTTTGGGATCAGCCCTGCACGGTACAGGAAAAAACATGCATTTATGGGCTGATAGGATCAAAGGAAAGTTTTTTCTCATTGAATCAATTGTTTCAGATGGATAGTTAACCCCGGCGAAAATGGGAATTGCCCCTATTATCCTTTTACAGAGCCGACCATAAACCCTTTGACAAAATACTTCTGCACAAAAGGATAGACGCATAGTATCGGAAGAGATGTAATAACAATAATTGCCCCTTTGATACTTTCCGATGGTGGTGGATTGGTATTGTTTTCTGTTAAAACAGAGTCCATTGTCGAAGAAACAAGTATCGTTCTCAAAAGATTTTGAACGGGATATTTTAATGAATCATTAATGAACATCGCCGCATCATACCAGGAGTTCCACTGCCATACAGCATAGAAAAGACCGATTGTTGCAATGGAAGCCAGACTCAGTGGCAGGATAATTTTGATAAAGATCGTTAGATGGCTACATCCGTCGATAACTGCTGCTTCTTCTAGAGATTCTGGAATCTGCTGAAAAAATGCCATCATTATGAAAACATACTGGGTATTTATTAACCATGGAAATACAAGGGACCACAAAGAATCAATGAGACCAAAATTCTTCACTATTAGA
>JADGDJ010000179.1 GCA_016744925.1 Spirochaetaceae bacterium | reverse complement strand
TCTCTGTTCACTTAAAAGCCACAATGATGAAAGTGTCCGATCCGATAATTTTCGGTCATGTGGTTACTGTCTTTTTCAGTGAATTATTTGATAAACATGGAGAGACTCTTAAAAAACTAGGTGTGGATGCCAACCATGGACTGGGTGATCTCTATTCGAAAATGGGATCACTTCCAAAAGAAAAGCAAGCTGAGATCGAAAACGATATCCAGACCATTTATGCAAAGCAACCCTCTCTGGCCATGGTGAATTCCGACAGAGGAATTACCAACCTTCACGTTCCCAGCGATGTGATCATCGATGCGTCAATGCCCGCAGCCATCAGGACTTCAGGTCAGATGTGGGGTCCAGACGGGAACCTGAAAGATATGAAAGCGATTATCCCCGATAGATCCTATGCCGGTGTTTATCAGGAAACAATCGATTTCTGCAAAAAAAACGGTGCTCTCGATCCCACGACCATGGGAAGTGTTTCCAATGTTGGTCTTATGGCACAGAAAGCCGAAGAGTATGGATCTCATGATAAAACCTTCCAGATTTCAGACAAAGGAACTGTTCAGGTCGTCACTGATGATGGAACAATACTTATAGAACAGTCTGTCGAAGAAGGTGATCTGTTTAGAATGTGCCAGGTCAAGGATGCCCCGATCCAGGACTGGGTAAAACTGGCTGTTAAACGGGCGAAAGCCACGGGGAATCCCACTGTATTCTGGCTCGATGAAAAAAGAGCCCACGACGCACAGCTAATTAAAAAAGTTAATACCTACCTGAAAGATCATGATACTGAAAACCTTGAAATACTGATAAAAACACCTGAAGAGGCAACCAGATACTCTCTCGGGAGAATCATAGAGGGTAAAGACACGATCTCCGTAACGGGAAATGTTCTCAGAGATTATCTGACTGACCTCTTCCCTATTCTGGAGGTGGGAACCAGCGCAAAAATGCTCTCCATAGTGCCTCTTATGAACGGCGGAGGACTATTTGAAACAGGTGCCGGAGGCTCGGCTCCTAAGCACGTGCAGCAATTCCAGGAAGAAGGTCATCTTCGATGGGATTCTCTTGGAGAGTTCCTCGCCCTTGCTGTTTCCATGGAACATCTGGGAAACAGTTACAATAACCCCAAAGCTCTCATATTGGCAGAAACACTAGATAAGGCAACTGAGCTGGTATTGGAAAATGGAAAGTCGCCATCGAGAAAAGTTAATGAAATTGACAATCGGGGCTCCCATTTTTATCTGGCTCTTTACTGGGCACAGGCTCTGGCGGAGCAAACAAAAGACAGCTCTCTGAAATCAATATACGGACCTATTGCCGCTGAACTGATTGAAAATGAGCCTTTGATTGCTGAAGAACTTCGCAACGCACAGGGAAAGCCAGTAGATATCGGCGGATATTATGTCCCAGATGAGGATCTAAAATCCAAAGCCATGCGCCCCAGCGAAACATTCAACAGGATTCTTGCCAAACTTTAAGTATTGAAGAATTTGATATTTTAGGCAGTCTCGCAAGGGGCTGCTTTTTTTAGATACGGAAGATTGAATATCAGCTGCTTAAAATATTTGAAATCACTTTGGAAAAATGATTGATTTCAAAAGGTTTGCCGATAAAGGCACAAGCTCCTTCATCGAGAAGCTGCTGAACCTCTCCGGACATGGAAAATCCCGATAGCAATATCACAGCAACATGGGGATTTATTTCTATTAGATTTCGAAAAACATCTGTTCCCCCCATTGCAGGCATTATCATATCGAGAAGAACCAGATCAATATTTTGGCTGTTTTCCCTGTAAAAATCGAGAGCTTCCGGACCATCTGAGCATGTGAAGAAATTGTACCCGAGGCTCTCCAGGATATCCTTACCCATTGTGCGGATGGACTCATCATCATCAATAAGAAGAACTGAGATATCACCTTTGCTCAGGAATATTTTGGATTTTTTTGCTCTCTCTGTTTTTTCAGGCTCTACCTGAGGGAAATAAAGAATGAAATCAGTTCCCTCGCCGGGAATGCTTTCTACATCGATAATAGCATGATGATTCACAACTGCCCCATAAACGCTGGCCAGCCCCATTCCCGTTCCTTTCCCCAGAGCCTTCGTTGTAAAAAAAGGCTCAAAAATTCTCCCAAGATCCTGCGGCTCAATTCCAGTACCACTATCAGAAGCAGTCACTTTAACAAATGATCCCGATTTTACCTCATAGGGGAATGTATTGCAGTATTTCTCGTCGAGATAAATATTTTCCGTTTTAAAGATCAAAGAACCGCCATCGGGCATAGCATCCCGGGCATTGAGAGCCAAGTTGATAAGAATATTCTGCAATTGCGTGGGATCGCCCTGAGTAAAAGAGGGATAGGCATTTAGCTTTAGCTCTATGGAAATATTCTTATTAACACTGTGACTGAGAATATCCACGACTTCTCCGATAATTGTATGAATATTTACTTTTTTAGTTTCATATAGTCCTTTGTGGGCAAATGCTAGAAGCTTTCTGGTCAGATCGTTAGATTTCTGTGAGCTTGAGAGTATATTCTTTGCGTATTTCAACAGATTAGGATCTTCCAGTTTTGCAACCAGCATTTCACTATACCCCATCATAATGGCTATCTGATTGTTAAAATCATGAGCTATTCCACCTGCCAGTTGTCCGATAGCATCCATCTTTTCCATATGCCTGAGCTGCTCAACCATCTTTTTACTTTCCGTAATATCCTTTGCAAACCCCAGATATCTGTTTTCATTTAATTTAACAACATCAATAGATACAAATATAATTCTATTGTCTTTTGTAACAATACGGTATTCACCTTCCCCTGACCCATTTTTAATTATTTCTGAAAAATCACTGATTGCTCTTTCTCGATCGGCATAATACGTAATTGAACCGATGCTCTTCGAGGGCAATTCACTTCTATCAAATCCGGTTATCCTGCAGGCCGCTTCATTACAATCGACATATTGACCGAAGTTATCTGATACAAAGATTCCATCGGGAGCCGATTCGATATAACTTCTGAATCGAGTTTCACTTTCATTCAGCTCACCAATCCTCAATTGAAGATCCGCTTCAACTTTTTTTAACCTGGTAATATCCAAAAATGTTATAAAACCTGCAATAAGATTATTTTTCGCGTCAAAAATGGGCGCTCCTGTAGCAATAAGCCAGATGAGAGAGCCATCGGACAGCTCAATATTCAATTCTCTTCCCGAAATTTTTTCGCCCTTTAGAGCTTTTGCCAGGGGAGATTCCCCATCGGGAACGAGGACGCCCTGACTATCATAAACCTTCCATCTTTTTTTTATTTCCGGAAATTTCCACTCAGAACTCACATTATTTTTTAAGTCTTCTTCCAAATGAAGTGTATCTGAGAATGCCTGGTTGTATATTTTTATATTTCCTAAGGGATCTGATATACAGGTTGGAATAGGTGATTGTTTAATCACTTCTTCAAAGAGTCTGTTTGCATTAGAAGCTTTGTCTTCAGCTCTTTTTCTATTCATGGCATTGACGAATACCTCGCCGCAAAGACGAAGCAGGATCTGCTCATTGACAGCCCAGTACTGGAATTCGCTCAGCGAATCAAGACCGAGAAAACCATAGAGCTTTCCTCTCATTGTCATAGGGACAAGCAATAGGGATTTGATACCCTCAGATCTTAAAAAGGCTCTTTCATCCAGAGCATCTTCAGGTATAACATCCTCATAGGGAATATAGACAACTTCCTTTTTTATTATATGGGAATAAACCCAGGGAAATCTTGATTCCAGATCTAGAATCCCGGCATTACAGAGACTTGATTCTTTTCCGTCTAAACTCCAGAAAAAAAAACTATCGACACTCTCTCCATCTTCACACACTAAAAAGACATAAGATCTCTCTGAACCGGAAAAAGTGGCTATTTTTTCAAGAGCGTCAACTATCCCCGATTCAATCTGATCTGAACTTAAACCGGAGAATTCTGTAGAGATGGAACTGATCAACAATTCAAAATCGAGTTGTCTGGTTAATTCAGGATCAGATTGTTTCTCTTCAGTGAGATCAATAATGACGCCATCCCACACACATCCCGGATCTTCTGATTTCCTGATAGAGAATCGCACTTCTGCTGTGCGGTAAACATGCTTCACTTTTATCCTGATTATTGAATGGACAGAAGCCATGGATTTGGCAGAATTCATCAGTTCATCAAGTATTCCCTGACGATCCTCTTTATGAATGTTTTCAAAGAAAAGAGCACTATTTACACTGAGCTCAAAGACTGAGTACCCCAATAAATCAGTACTATTTTCACCTACATAAGTGAATTTAAAATCCTCGTTCAATGGAAGAGCTAAAACAACAAAAAGTGCATCATCATTCAAAACCATAAGCAGATCTTAAAACCCCGGTAGTTTAATCTTATCTTTTGCTTTGTCGACGAGACTTTCGGCTTCAGACTGGGCTTTACTTTTCAGTTCATCAGCTATGGCATCACCGCGATTCTCCAATTCACTTACTTTATCGTCGAGAACGTCCTTAACCCGGTTAACCGATGATATCTGATTTATAGACTGTACACCAAGAGCATCGAGCGATGAAGAATAAGCCTCATTTTTTTCCAGATCTGGACTGAGGTACTGAAGAAGATTATCTTTTAATTCTCTGGTGTAGGTACTTTTCAGATCTTCGAGATAACTTCCAAGACTATCTTGAAGCAATGTATCAAAATCAGATTGAAAGAAAATAGAATCTATTCCTTCTTTAGTGATGGCAATTTCACCGATGAGTTCTATGTTCTCGGTATTGTCGAATAAAATATTGACCGCTGTGGAAATGACACTGTCATCAGCCGACTGAATGATATCCAATTCAGTCAGTTCAGTTTTTAAAACTGTTACAAGAGTATCGTCATCATAGAGAACAGTCCCATTAAGGCTTGTGTCAGCGATAGAAGTGAGTCTATTTATTCCCAGAACAGGAATGCCTTTTTCCAGAGCCACGGGGTTTCCCGGTACATCAATTGTCATAAAAAAAAGAACCGGGCTATCTGTTTTCAGATCCAGAACACCTTTAAGGACAATGATCTGCTCTCCTTTAGTCAAAATGAGATTCAATGATACGGGATCTTTCGTTTTGTCCGGTTCACTGCTAATAGATTTTATATCCATTACCAAATGTCCTTGTTTTTCATCACCACCAGTCAGACCTGCATGACCAATAAAGAGAGAAGGTTTATCCGGAGATGGAAAAAGAATGGTTCTTCCGGCTGCCCTGTTTAAACCGCGAGACTCAGCCTTGTCCTCGTTCTCAGCACTCTGAAGTTTCTGAACAATATTCCAGGCTTTCAAGCCGTATTCATAATAGTTATTCCAACGGGCTCTCACGTAATCTTCTGCCAGATCGGAAGCAATGCTGGAGAAATCCCCCGTGGTAATATCCAAAGTGTCAACGAGATATGCCATATCGGTATCGATAGAATAGGATAGTGAATCTTTCATAGAAAAGAGAGTTTCTTTTTCTGATTTAAAATCTCTGTTCAGTTGGACAACGCTTTCTTTGGCAGCTTCCACTTCGGGATAATAAGACTGTACTTCCCCTATCAATGAGGCGGCTTCATCAACTGATTGAACACTACTCAGGCTGATGGATTTGACAGTATCCACCTTATCAGAAAGAGCCTTTACTTCACTCTCTTTCTCATAGAGGATTCCCGTCCAACGAGCCTGAGCTTCTTCGATCTTCTGATTGCTTTCACTGAGCAATTTTAGAGAACTCAGGTTTTCTTTCTGACTGTTGATAATAGCCTGATAGTCAAAATCTCCGCTGTTTAAGGAAAGCGTATCCATAAGAGAGGAGTCCTCTTTTTCAGAAGTATTCTCCCCGCCGTTCTCTCCCTCTACCAGAGATCCATCACTCTTGCGGGGTGTATCCCATAGAACTTCCGATAAAGCAATCTCTTCAATATGTACACGTTTGAAGGCTAGTTCTCTCATGTTTATCTTCAATACCGCCCGACCTGTTTCAACAAGATTGAACATGGGCTTATCAGCATCAGCTATTGCCAGGGACTCATAAGAGAGAATCCCCTTGAACAGCGACAGATGCAGCTTCTCAATCTCCACTTCTGCCTCAAATAGAGATTCCAATCCCGATTCGGCAAAACTTTCAATCAGCTTATCTTTAAAAATAAAATTAAAAAAAACAACAGATCCAACAATAATTAAGACAATTATTGCTTTCCACTTTGTGACCAGACCTTTGTTTTTTTTAATAGTTTTAGCGAGAGGTTTTAGTTTTTTTATGGTCTCTTGAGAGATATCCCCCTTGAGGACATATCTGTCTTTTTCGTTCTTTTCAAATAAAGCTTCAACCTTCTCTCTCTCTTTGGGAATGTGAATTCTCTTGAGGATTTTCTTATTGAAAGCCTTTTCTTTATATTTTTTCCTGAAGATTTTAGGAACTTTTTTAACTTTTTTCATTCACAGCCCTTTTATATTGCCACAGACAGCTTTGAAACTGCTTTTGTTAATTTAGATAAAATCGGGACCTTTTTCAGCGCCTTGATAATTTTACTCTCCGCAATTTTCGGAGCCAGGGTTTTTCTATATATCCGCACGAGTTTAACAAATAAAATAAAAACCGGAGTCCACAGAACCACACCGGCAACAAAAGCCCCCAGAACAACCGTATTGTTAAAATTCGTATAGGAGAATAAGGGCAAATTGTAGAGATAGGTGAAAAAACCTCTTAAGAACGAAGCGTCCAGAATGAGACCACCGAAGGAACTGAGCAGAGAATCAAAGAGAGGTGTAATAAGCCTGAACAGGGCCAGGGATAATAAAAAAGAGCCCATATTGTGTTTTAGAAAAAAAGCCAGAATAAAGAGAAGTACCCATAGAAGGTTGCCACCGGGAATCAAAGCCAGTAAGAATCCGAAAGCTATGGCAGAAGCCATTTCTCCCGGTCTGGAATTGCTGTTCAGGGCAACAATCAGTTTTGCAAATAATCCAATCATAATATAGAGCTTAACAATATCCATGACTAAGTCAAGAATTATACTTCTTCTTTTAATGCGGTCTGAAGAATATCTACCAATTCCTCATCTGTAAAAGGTTTTTTCAAAAAGCCTTTGAGGCCCGATTGGTTAAGTTTTTCGATCTCCTCATCTCTCTTTAGCCCGGAAATCATTATAATTTTACAGCTGTCATTTATTTTTTTCATTTTATAAAATGCTTCTATGCCACTCATTTCAGGCATAATCACATCCATAACAACCGCATCAATCTCGTAATGCAAATTTTCATATATAGAAACAGCTTCTTTTCCATCTGAAGCAGTCAACACAGTATATCCGACATCTTCAAGCATGCTTGTAAATGCGGAACGGATTATTTCCTCATCATCAACGAGAAGAATTTTACCTGATTGAAGTTCCTGTTTAATTCGTTTAGCTTTTCTTTTCAGTTTTTCAGAAGAGCAGGGTAAGAGAAAGGAAAATGAGGTTCCCTTGCCTATCTCGCTTTGAACATCGATGAGACCCTTATGATGCAGAATTGCTGTATATACCGTTGCCAGTCCCAAACCTGTGCCTTTGCCAGTCTCTTTTGTCGAAAAAAATGGCTCAAAAATTCTATTGAGATTTTCCGTGGAGATACCATGGCCCGAATCTCTCACTTCAACCTGGATATACTTGCCGGGAATCACATCAAAAGGGATTTTGTCACAGGCTTTCTGATTCAGAATTTTGTTTTTTGTAAAGATGGAGATAACTCCACTGTCTACTATAGCATGGGAAGCATTAATACCCAGGTTGAGAATGATACTCTGCAGTTCCGATCCATCGCCAACGACAATAGATTTTGCAGCATTTAATTCAATTTTCAGAGATATTTTTTTATCAATGGTTCTTTTGAGGATCTCTTCAGTCTCCTCTATAATGTGATGGATATCCTGTGGTTTCATCAGAAGTGTTTTCTTTCGGCTGAAGTTGGATAATTTGGCTGTGAGGTCGGCAGCTCTCAAAGCGGCGCTCATAATAAGATCCACCATTTTTGCCCCTTTCTCATCAATGACCCGTTTGGGAGATTTCAAAACCTGAGCTGCGTTGATGATTCCCGCAAGAACATTGTTGAAGTCATGGGAAATACCTCCCGCCAGCTGACCGATGGCATCCATTCGCGCGCTCTGACTCAACTTCTCTTCCATCACTTTTCTTTTTGTCACATCACTGAGCCTTCCCGCCAGAGCGATAATTTCACCCTCATCGTTCCGAATAAAATTGTTTCTCTGATTAATCCAGACCTCTTCTCCTTTTTTATTAATAATGGGATATTCCAACATATCTTCGGGAACTCCATCACAGATTCTGTCCCGGACATCTTTAAGCCAGTCTTTCCAGTCGGGATGAATAAAATCTTCTAATAACATGGGTTTATTCTGTATTTCAGCAGGACTGTAACCGAGGATTTCCATTGATGCGGGGCTGATGTAATCGTATGACTTATCTGAGTAATCTATCCTGAAAATCAAATCCTTGGAATTTTCCGCCAGGAGCCTGAATTTGTTTTCACTGATTTTAAGTTCTTCCTGGGCCCGGACTTTATCCCGATGCATCCTATTAGCCCGTTCCGCCATGGAAATCATCTCTTTGAATCTCACTTTCTCCAAATCAATTTCTGCATCATTTAATACGGATTTATCAAAAAATTCAGTAAAAAGATAAAAGTCACGCTGAAGCCTTTTTCCCAGCAATAGAAAAACTGAGAGAAATATTATGAGCAACAAGATCGTGATAAGAATTGTATTTCCTATATCCAATTTTAATTCTTCAAGAGAGATATCTCTTAACGCGGCAATTTCGCGATCCACATTATCCAGATAAACACCGGCTCCAATTAGCCAATTAAGCTCTGGAAAACCGTAAATAAAAGACACTTTGGGAGATTCCATAGTAGAGTCACTCAATTTCTGAATGGAATAATAGATATAATCACCATTTTCTTTCATAGCCGCATCGTATTCATCGCGAAAGAGATCCTTTATTTTTTGGGGGGTTCTATCAAAGACCTCCCAGAGTAATTGGTCCCCGGTCATAAGCTCCCCATTTGAAACCAGGGCATAGGCATCGAGTGTATTGACAAAAATATACCCTTCCTGCCCGAACCGGATCGTGCTTATTAAATTCAGAAGATCTGCTTTGATACTCTCTTCCACATCTTTTACATATAACCCGCTGCCTATAACCCAGTCATAGGGCTCAAAGTGTCTGATATAGGAAATTTTTTCATGCCTACGGCCCTCTTCCCCCGGTTTACTCCATAGATAAGTGTAAAGCCCGTCTCCGGATTTCTGAGAGATGTGAATCATATCCTGCACTATATATTTTCCATCGGCGTCCTGAAGATTTCCCAGGAATTGTCCTTCCAACTCCGATTTATCCGCATTGAGAACAGCTATGGCATCGTAGTCAGTGATAAAA
>JADGDJ010000178.1:3701-9743 GCA_016744925.1 Spirochaetaceae bacterium | reverse complement strand
CTGTTAAACCTGTAGAGGCGATGTTCAGATCATAAATCTTAATTCCCGATGTTCCCTGTGTCCCCATATAGCGAACTGTGGGTTTCACCAGATTTTTTGCCACGAGAGTTCCCATTCGTACAGCATTGGTTGCCAGAGGAATGTATTTTGCACTGTCTGTGGGATTGAAGATGACCGAGCAGCTGTCTCCCGCCGCAAATACATCTTCTCTACTGGTCCGCATGTAACGGTCCACGACGATAGCACCGTTGTCTAGCATATCAATCTGCCCTTTAAAAAGCCCCGTATTCGGTCTGAACCCTATACAGAGGATTACTAGGTCTGCTTCGTATTCCCCCCGATCTGTTATCACTTTGCTGACGGTCCCGTTTATTCCCTGAAATGTGTGTACTTTCTGGTTGAGTGCCAGATTGATTCCTTCAGCTTCCAGTGCTTTTTCTGCCGCATCGGTATTGTCTTTATCCAGATATTTGTTGAGTATTCTCTCTTCGGCATCGATAAGGGTTACTTCTTTCCCCTTGTGTTTGAACGCTTCAACCAACTCTACACCGATATATCCCGCGCCGATAACAACAACTCTTTCGGACCTATTGGCCTTTTCAATTATAGCATTGGAATGATCGAAGTTTTTTGAAAGAACGATGTTTTCCAGATCAATACCTGTAATGGGGGGAGTGAGAGGCCATGAACCTGTTGTGATAATCAACTTGTCATAAGTATCTGAAAATATTTCATCATTCTCTAGATTTTTAATCGACAGTATTCTTGAATCCAGATCAGCACCTAAGACTTCGTGCTTCATCTTTGTTTTGACACCCAACGCAGCCAGTTTTTCAGGAGAACTGTAAAAAAGTCCATTGGAATCTTCAATAAAACCACCGACATAGAGGGCTATTCCACAGGAAAGGAAAGAGATATTGTCATTTCTTTCATATACTGTAATTTGGGCCTCAGGGTATAATTTTGCCGCATTGACAATTGCCGCTGTCCCCGCGTGTGTACATCCGATAACTGCTATATTCATAAATGATCCTCCAGATCTAATTAATTGTAACTAATATTGGTAATGTAACCTAATCTAATTTAAAGATAATTTTTTATCAAGTTCTTTTCGAGAATTTTTTATCTATTCGGATGAAACAGTTTTAATCAATCTTTACTTTGACAATTTGAACATTTTCATTATATTTAGTAGAGTAGTAAATTACTAAAGGAGATGTAAATGAAAATACCAACAGGATTGAAACACAAGCCGGTAATCGTATCGGAAAATTATGATAAAATTGATGGAAGAATGGCAGATAATACAGATGCAAAGGGGATTTCTTTGGGTCTTGCCCAATGGAATGATAGGGGTAAAGTTGATATCTCTGCTAAAATTTGGCGGCATACAGGGGATAAATGGTCACGGCAATCAGAAGAACTCCCCTTTCACCGTATATTGGATATGGCTATCCTCATCTGCAAATCCAAGTTGTTCTTTCAGGAAAGATACCATAAAAATGAAAAAGATTATCCCGGATATCCTGATCTCGATAGAATAGGGATGCAGGGTGGCGCCATGAATTTCTCTCTGTGCCCTGAAAATGAGCATCTGCTGGAGGATATGGAACTCTTCGATCAGTGTCTTCATAAAGATGATGAAATCCTCAGTGAACGATTGAATGTTCTGGCGGGAATCATAAAAGAACTGCAGAACAGTTAAGTGAATTAAATTGAAAACAATCTCTGTGTACATTAAATTATAAGTACCTAATCTTTAAGGAGATAAATATGACACTTTCTATTTCATCTATGAATATATGGGCCGTTCTTGTTTGTATCGTTATTAATATGGTCCTGGGTGCACTGTGGTATTCACCCCTATTATTTGGCAATATCTGGTTGAAACTTATTGGCTTAAAAGCTGATGATATTTCCAGGGATGATGCCAATAAGTCTATGGGCTTCGCCATTATTCCTGCGGCTCTTTCAATATTGTTTCTCTGGCTCATTCTCTCTTTTGTCAATGCTCAAACTCTGGGAGATGCTTTGATTACCGGATCTCTTATGTCTGCTGGATTTATAGGTATGAGTGCTTTTAACCTGGTTTTATTCGAAAGCCGTTCTATAGGCCTCTCATTAATTAATGTGGGATATTCTTTTGTGGCTTTCAATATTGCATCTGTAATTTTGACTCTCTGGAAATAAAATGAAAATCTATGAAACATCTGAAGGAGTCGACCAGTATTTCGAAATGAGTGAAGGATACGACTTGTCTCATTACAGCGGTAGAATTCAGAAATACCTCCCGGTTGGAAAAACACTTCTCGAAATCGGAATGGGACCGGGAAACGATTTTATATGGCTATCGAAAATCTATGAAACTACAGGCAGTGATTATTCAAAAGAGTTTATATCGCGAGCTGAAAAAAGATTTCCCGGAGCCGATCTTGTGCAGCTGGATGGTATAACTCTGACAACAAATAGGACTTTTGATGCCCTCTTTTCGAGCAAAGTATATCAGCATATTCCTACATCAAAAATGACTGATGTTTTTGATAACCAGCATCGGATCCTCAATAAAGATGGTGTGATTATTCACACTTTCTGGGTTGGTGGAAGCACAATGGAAATTGACGATATGGTTTTTTTCTATCACAACACAACAGATCTATTAAAAATGTTAAATAAGAAATTTACAGTGCTACATAGTGAGTCATATACGGAATTTGAAAATAATGACTCCCTTTTTATCATTGCCAGGAAAAAATAATGCCCTCAATGTATGAAATTTACGAAAAACACTCTTTCGAATATGATGAATTGGTGCGCCATGAGGATTACCAGGGTAATCTATATAAAACTCTCCAATCTCTATTCGATTTCTCCGGTAAGGCTGTATTGGAGTTTGGAACAGGAACGGGGCGACTGACTGCTATGTATGCTTCATCGGCAGAAAAAATATTTTGTTTTGACCGCTCAAGTCATATGCTGGAAAAAGCTCGTCAGAATCTGCTGGAGTTCGAAGATAAAATAAATTATGATCTCTGTGATAATAATCAAATCTCTTCTTTAGATGAAAAGGGTGATTTTGTCATTGAAGGATGGAGTTTCGGACATACCGTTTCCGATCAGTCCGTTACTTATACTGAAAAAGCTGACGAATTAATCTCTACTAGTCTCGGTCGTCTCAAAGAGGAAGGCACCTGCATTATTATTGAAACTCTGGGGACCGCCGTGGATACGCCCATCGCCCCTAATAAACCTCTTTCCGAATTCTACAGGCTTCTTGAGGTGAAGCACGGTTTCACTCGAGTTGAGATTTCAACGGACTATCGCTTTGAATCTGTCGAAAAGGCTGCAGATATTTGCGGCTTTTTTTTCGGAGCTGAAGCGGGAGAAGAAATCCGAAAAGAAGGATCACTCATTGTCCGGGAGTTCACTGGTTTGTGGTATAAAAATGTCTGATCTTGAATTGATAAACAACCCTGAAGTTGAAGTCATCAACCGGACAGTAGCCTTTGTCAAGGACGAGCTTAAGGAAGCCGAAGGCGGCCATGATTGGTGGCATATAGAGCGTGTCTGGAAACTATCGAAACACATAGCCCGGTCTGAAAAAGGGGATATTTTTATCATTGAACTCGGTGCGCTTCTACACGATATCGCCGATTCGAAATTTCACGGAGGAGATGAGGAAATAGGACCCCGGAAAGCACGGGAGTTTCTTCACTCCCTGGATGTGGATCAATCAGTCATCACCCATGTTGTTCAGATCATTTGCAATATTTCTTTTAAGGGTGGAAAGGTCAATCAGACATTTCGTTCTTCCGAGCTGGATGTGGTTCAGGATGCAGATCGCCTGGACGCTATCGGTGCCGTTGGCATAGCCAGAACATTTAATTACGGTGGACATAAAAACCGTGAAATATACAATCCCGATATTAAACCGGATCTTCTTATGACTAAAGAGCAGTATAAAAATAGCAGGGCTCCGACGGTCAATCACTTTTATGAAAAACTATTATTGCTGAAAGACAGAATGAATACGGAGACCGCCCGGAATATGGCTGAAAACAGACATCAGTTTATGGAGGAGTTTTTATTTGAATTCTTTGATGAATGGCATGGAATTAAGTAAAACCGCAATTATTATCAGGTTTTCTGCTAATTATTCTTTATAGTTATTTCGGGAGGTTTTGTGGAATTCATAGAAATAAACAAAAGTAATATAGATTCAGAGCATATTTGTTGTGCCATCGGAAATGATAAGGCGAATAAAGATCGGGCACAGACCAAAAAGCAATGGCTAAAAGAACGATTAAGTGAAGGGCTTGTTTTTAAACGCCTAAATAAGAGAGGGAAGGTCTTTATTGAGTATATCCCTTTGGAGAATGCCTGGAAGCCTGTATGCGGTGAAAATTATATGTTAATCAATTGCCTTTGGGTCTCTGGGAAATACAAGGATAAGGGTCTTGCAACAAAATTGCTAAACTCCTGCATTGAAGATTCTCGAAACAGAGGAATGAATGGTGTTGCAGTTGTTACAAGCACTAAAGTAAAACCTTTTCTAACGGATAAACGTTTCTTTCTCAAATATGGGTTTCTTTCTGTTGATAAGGCTGATCCTTATTTTGAACTTCTTACATACAAATTCAAAAATGATTCACCCGAACCGTCATTTACAGAATTAGCCCGCCGGGGAGTCTGTGAATATAAAGATGGATTTTCTTTTATTTTTTCAAATCAGTGCCCATTTATGGAGGAATACGTTGGATTATTGTCTTCAGTTGCGAAACGCAGGGGGAAACCTTCTAGGATAATCCAACTAAAAAATTCTAAGGATGCTAAAAAATGGGGGAGTCCTTTTGGCACTCTTGGTATTTATTATGAGGGTGATTTCTTGACACATGAACTAATGACTGAAGCCAAATTTGAAAAAACAATCGATGCAATGGATTAAGGGGTATTTATAATATTCAGATGACTTTACTAAACCCTTTGCCGTTATTTTTTACTTGATACAGTGTATTATCCGCATCTGTCAGAAGCTGCTCGGCATTCATTCCTTTATTGTATTGAGCTCCTCCATAGCTACTTTTGAGGAATAAGGGGTCTAAAGAATTGTTTTTCAGGGGGATTTCTATTTTCAGAGAAGTTAATTTTTTCAGGAATTTTTCACATCGGTCCTTCTTTGTATTTGGGAAGAGAATACAGAACTCATCACCTCCAAACCTGGCAATGATGTCCTGGTTTCTTATAATCGACTGTATTTCCTGAACAAAAATTTTCAAAGCCCGATCACCTATTACATGGCCATAAGTGTTATTGACCCTGCGAAAATTATCGAGATCGCAGATTGCCAGGCTAAATATATCATCTGTTATCTCGCATTGATCGATTCTCTCCTGGAGTTCAATCATAAAAAATCTTTTATTCATTGCTCCTGTCAGATCATCATGAGAGGCAATATATTTCAATTTAGATTCCATCTTCGAGCGCTGTATCCCATTGTAGAGAGTTCTCGATAAGAGAGCACCAAACTGCATGTATTCTTTGCAGAGGTAATTCTGTGCTCCCGCTTGCAATGACTCAATCAGAAGCTGATCGTCATCAGTGGATGTGAGGATAATAAAGGGAAGATCTGAAAATTCATTGCGAAGGATGCTAAGGGTCGATTTTCTGTCGCTGTCAGGGAGAACAAGATCAGCTAAGACAATATGAAATGCCTGTGTCTTTTTAACTTCAATGGCTGCGGTCATATTATCAACAGTGTAAAGGTCAAATTTCCAGACTGAAGATTTTTCCAATTGAATTTGTATTGCTTTTTGCACTGTTAAATTATCTTCGATGATCAGAACTCTGAATCTTTGATCTGTTTGAAAAGTGGGAATAACCATACTTCAATTTTAGTACTATTTTCTTCTATTGTTTGCCATAATTTTGTATTTTTATTTCCTGTGTTCTCATATTAGAATAATGGCCACCAAAACACATAAATCAGATAAACAGGTGAGACAGCAGATAAGTTCATGGAAGAATTGAAAAGAATTCGTATTGAGT
>JADGDJ010000178.1:0-3691 GCA_016744925.1 Spirochaetaceae bacterium | reverse complement strand
GTGGGAAATTGACTGTCACGAAAGAATGATTATCATCGATTTCCGGCTTAAACCTCTATTACTTATTTTCGGATCTCTCGAAACTAAACATCAGGCCTTTGTATAACCCGATCTAATAGGGATTCACTCGTAATTAACGATCAAGGGAAAAGAGTTTCCATTGTATTGAAAAAAAATTAAGTCGGTTGAGTAATTTTCATCACCTTGGTTATGGCAAGAGACTCGAGGAATTCATAAAGAGTGGAATTAATTTCTGTTATTTGGAATTCCCCATTCAACTTTTCAATTTTTTTATTCATAAATAGTAATTTTCCAATTCCTGAACTATCTATATATTCAGGCTTTTTGAGGTTAAGACTTATTTTAGTTACTCCTGATTCAATCAGACTGACAGTTTTAGCTTTTAATTCCACTGCATCTTCTCCTGCCAGAGAGAGGCTGTTTACCGTTAGGAGAACTTCATCCCCGTTTCTTGACTCTATTATACTCAATAAGAACTCCTAAACTTTGATTTCATTCAGAACCCGGCATATTTCACCGGCAATATTCTGGAGTGGCAAAACAACTGATGCAGCTCCGTACTCGTATGCTTTTCCGGGCATGCCCCATACCACACTGGATTCTTCATCTTGGACTATATTATAACTGCCCGAATCTTTCATTTTTTTCATTGCCATAGAACCATCATCACCCATGCCCGTCAGCATTACACCTATGGCATTTTGTCCCGCATAATTTGAAACGGAGTTAAACAAAACCGAAACAGAAGGTCTGTGATAGTGAACTTTCGGTCCCTCTCTCAGCTGGATGAAGTATTTGGCACCGCTGGCAGTTATCGAGCAGTGCTGTTCTCCCGGAGCGATATAGACAAATCCATTCTGGATTTTATCATTTGTTTCGGCTATTTTAACCGTCAGGGACAGGTTGTTATCAAGCCGGTCGGCAAAAGCCTGGGAAAAACGCAAGGGCATATGCTGAACGATTACAATTCCCGGTATATCAACAGGCAATTCTGAAAGAATATCCATAATGGCCGTTGTGCCTCCAGTGGAGGAGCCGACAACAATTACCTTGTCTGTGGTTCGCCTCGATGTGGTAAATAACGGTTTATTTACTTTTGGTTTCGCAGTGGACATGGTTTTGTTAAACCTGCTGATAAGTTTGTCTCTTACCAGCGGTCTTCCGGCATTCCTGATAGAATCGATAACTGTCTGTTTTAATTCCGGTAGTTCCAATATATCTTCCGGTTTTGCAAGAACTTCAAAGGCTCCCTGCTCAAAAGCCTGGAGGGATATTTCGGCATTTTTCTGAGTAAGCGAGGAGAGGATTATTACAGGTGTAGGCCTTGCTCTCATCAACTTTCCCAGAAAAGTAAGACCGTCCATACGGGGCATTTCGATATCGAGGATTATGACATCTACTTTGTGTTTCTTCAGTTTTTCTATAGCAAAAATTGGATCGAAAGCTGTATCGACAAGATGTATATCATGCACTTCGTGAATAATATCTGTGAGGACTTTTCTTACGAGAGCTGAATCATCAATTACCAGTACATCTATCATAGGTCAATCCTCTTGTAAATTGTTTTGCCGATTAACTTAAACTTCTCAGAAATTCCCGAAAGGGATTCACTGTGACCGAGAATGAGATAACCGCCGGGTTTTATATAACTGTGAAGTCTATCAATCAATTCGATTTTAGTGGGCTGATCAAAATAGATGATGGCATTCCTCAGGAAAATGACATCCATTGGAGGCAATTGATAACTTGTATCGCTGAGGTTCAATCTGAAAAATTTTATATCCCGGATGAGATCCTTTTTGACTTTAACCATTTCACTATTGTCTCCAGAGCCTTTTAGAAAGAATTTTTCCAATAGCGGACGGGGAATATTCTTCACATCCTGCAGATCGTATGTGCCCGAAGAAGCTTTTTTCAGAACTTTTCTTGAGATATCAGAGGCGAATAATTTATATTGTATCTTTTTATTGTTCTCTCGGGAAAACTCCCTAATGGTCATCAGTACAGAATACACTTCCTGCCCTGTTGATGACGCCGCAGACCAAATAGACAATTCTCCCTTTTGATATGATTTGAGTATGGTTTCCTTTAAAAAATCAAAATGGTGTGGCTCCCGGAAAAAAAGGGAATAATTTGTCGAAAGCGAATCGACCATAGTCTGGAATTCACTTCCTCCGGGATTATTTTTCAGATAATCAGTATACTCTGTAAAAGATGACATCTTGAGGGCTCTTATCCTCTTCGATAACCTGGATATTATCAGGGCCCTTTTTTTATCGGTGAGATTTATCCTGGCGTATTCATAAACAACGGATGAGATATAGTTAAAGTCTTTATCACTTAAGGGATACAAGTATTACACCTCTTAAAAAATCGTAACATCGGATTTTTGTTTTAGTTCGAGAAGTTTTTTCATATAGTTCCGTTCTTCATTTACAGCTGGTTCAAGGGCTACTTTTTTTACGAACACAGAATTTTTACCGGTTAGAAAAAATATTTTTCTTCCGTAAGTGTTCCCTACATTTTCACTTTCAATTTTTATCCCTTCTGTTTTCAAATATGCCCGGGCAAATCCAATATTTTTGTCCCCCACAGAAGCTCCGGGCGTCATCTTGGTTATGACATTCCCTCCGCCGAAGATTTTAGCTCTCAAGTTCAGTCTTTGAGCGCCCTTTTTCTGTAATTCTCCAATGAGAATTTCCATGGCAGTAATCCCGTATCTCATGGCATTTTCAGTCATCTGCTCCTTATTCAATGTATTCTGAGAATAATATTGTTCACTGGCGACTGAACTTTCGGGCAGCATAAAGTGATTCATTCCACCAACTCCCTTAATGGGATCATACATGCAAACGGATATACAGGATCCGAGAACTGTGGATATCACTTCCTGTGCGTTGCTTATATAATATTCACCAGCAAATATAGTCAATATGTTTGCTTTCAGCTTCGCATCGTATTTTCTATACACCGGCAACCTGCTTGCTATTTTTTACAAGACTCTGAATATCAACAATCAGAGCAACATCTCCATCTCCGAGAATTGTGGCGCTGGAAATATATTCAACTTTCCGGAAGTTTTTCTGGAGAGATTTCAATACTATCTGATACTGCTCAAGCACGTTGTCTACGAGTAATGCCGCTTTCAAACCGGCGCTGTTGATCACGATCAGTTCGGCATTCTCCGGTTCTACCACAGGATTCTCTACTGACAGTACTTTATGAAGCCGTATTAGCGGAATGTAGTTTCCTCTGAAGAACACAAGTTCTTCCCCTCCCGATACAGATTTAAGGTGTTCAGTCTCGGGACGGAATATCTCCAGGATGGAGAGTGTGGGGATTATATATTTCTCACGGCCTATACTGGTGAGCATTCCGTCCAATATGGCTAGAGTGAGAGGCAGGAAGAGCCTGAATGTTGTCCCTTCACCTTCATTGGAAATGATATCGACATTACCGTGTAGCTCATTTATCGAGCTATTCACAACATCCATGCCGACACCACGGCCGGACAAATCGGTAACTTTTTCAGCTGTTGATAAACCGGGATTGAAGATGAGGTTGAGGATTTCTCCGTCAGAGAGTTTAGATTCTTTTGTAATAATTCCCCGTTCTTCCGCTTTGGCTAGAAGTTTTTCCCGATTTATTCCCCGTCCGTCATCTGAGACTT
>JADGDJ010000177.1 GCA_016744925.1 Spirochaetaceae bacterium | reverse complement strand
GCCATAGGCCGTGGACTCCTTGCCGACCCTTTCTGGGCCCATAAGCTCAAGTACGGTGATGAGAAGGATATTAAACCATGTATAGGCTGTTATGAAGGCTGCTTTGAGGCCTACACCCGTTTAAAGAGCATCTCCTGTGCTGTCAATCCCGCCTCGGGAAGGGAAAATGCCTACCGTTTACAGCGTGCAGATAAAATACAGAATGTGATGATCATCGGCGGAGGTGTGGCAGGAATGGAAGCTGCCAGAGTCGCAGCTCTCAGGGGACATAAAGTGACTCTCTATGAAAAAACAGATGCACTGGGAGGTATTGCCCGACAGGCTGCTATACCGGACTTTAAAGAAGACATTGTACGCCTATTAAGCTGGTACAAAAGAGAGCTGAAGAAACTGGATATCATCGTAAAAATGGAACATCCAGTCAATGCAGAGACACTCAACCATGAAAATAGTGATATCATTCTTATGGCTACAGGGGCCTCTCCTATTATTCCTGGCATTAAGGGTGCAGAGGGAGAGTCTGTGTGTACCGTTGTGGATCTTTTAAAATCAAAAAGAGTTCCGGGAAAACGAACCATTATCATCGGGGGAGGACTCACCGGTTGCGAGGCAGCCCTCTGGTTGAATAACAGAGGGAAAAATGTTGTTCTCATAGAGATGTGCTCAGAACTCATGACCGGGGGAGCTAAAGTCCCCTTTCAGGTGAGACGGATGACCCTGGACCTCATTGCCCAATCAAAGATTGAAGTTCTTACAGGTTGCAGAGTTATCCAACTCTCTCGTGAAGGAGCCAGGATTGTCTACCCCGATGGAAGCATCTCAGATATCCAAGGTGATACTGTAGCCTTTTCTATAGGAATGAAATCTCATTCTGATCTTTTTGATGAGTTGGAAAAATCGAAGATCCCCACTTACAAAATAGGGGATTGTAGAACACCCAGAAATATCATGAATGCTATATGGGATGCTAATGAGATTGCCAGATTTCTCTAAGTTCTGAAAAACTGGTAGGAGAATCCGAATTTAGATATCAATATTTCGTGCACTGGATTATAAATTAAAAAAGCTAACTATCTACAATGCAGATAGTTAGCAAATATTACAATTGCCGGAGACGAGACTTGAACTCGTACAGCCGATACGGCCGAGGGATTTTAAGTCCCTTGTGTCTACCAATTCCACCACTCCGGCATTGCTTGGATATATTACAATTCAAAGATCAGTTGGTCAAGTCAGAAATAGTTATTTTTTTAGCTTCCAATATTCCTTCATGATCTATATAATTTTTAGCAATGGAAATGATAATATACCCCCGAAGTGCAGATAGTCATACACACATCTTAGAAATGGAAAAAAAAGGAATCGATGTTCATGAAATCCTCACCACCTGTTTTGAAAAAGGGATGAGTTCAGTTATGGATATAGCTGTTGATGAACTTGATTTTGAAAAAAGACTGGCCTACAAAAAAGATTTCCCTAATCTCTTTTTTTCTGCCGGCGTCCATCCCTCTTCAACAGTTGATATAAAAAATCAGATCGACATCATTGAAGAACAGTTACAAAACGACCATGTCGTTGCAGTAGGTGAAACGGGATTGGATTTCCATTGGGATACTGTACCGGCAGATATGCAAAAAAAAATGTTTGCGCGTCATATACAATTATCCAAGGATTTTCATCTGCCGCTTATAGTTCACAATAGACTGGCGGATAAAGAAGTTCTCGAACTCCTGAAATCAGAAAAAGCTGAAAGTGGAGTGATTCATTGCTTCTCATCGAATTATCATTTTGCCAAGAAGTTTGTCGATCTAGGATTTTATATCTCTTTTGCAGGTAATATCACTTATAAAAAATCCGAAGAAATAAGAGACGCTGCTTCCAAGCTCCCCTTTGACAGAATTCTTGTAGAAACAGATGCGCCTTACTTATCGCCACAGAAATATAGAGGAAAAACTAACCATCCGGGATATATTTCTCAAACAATTAATTGTATTGCCGATTTATTTAATAAAGGAGCTGATGAAACGGCTTATCAGACATTCCTTAATTGCAAAGAACTTTTTCAGCTAAAATTAGATGAATAGGATAGAAGAAATGAATGATGAATATGGAAAATACATGATTGAGATTCCGCTCGTTCCTGAAGTAGCGGCTAAAATTATGATATTGAATGAAGAGGATGAATCATTGTCATCTCATAATTTGACAAAACTAATATCTCTTGATCCCTATTTGTCCGCCAGCATACTAAAAATAGCCAATTCCGCCTTATACGCCAGACGAAATGAAATTAAAGAACTGGACACAGCAGTCAATCTCATTGGTTTTAAAAAAATAAAAACAATGGTCCTGCTACTCGCAGGTGCCAGTATTTTGAAAAAAAACAAAAATAAGTACTTCTATCAGCTGTTCTGGCAGCATTCTATCGTATCTGCTTTTATCTGTAGAGACATTGCGGAGTCTTTAAATCCAGAAGAAAACAGCGATGAATTTTTTACTGCAGCACTTATACACAGAATTGGGGAAGTGCCTCTATATCTTTCCGATCCCAAGAAATATCTCCAACTCATTGAGGAAAATAAAGAAGGTGAATACTCTATTACTCAATTGGAACAGGAAATGTTCAATGCTGATTCACGTCAGATAGGAGGGGCTTTACTAGAATTTTGGGATTTCCCCGAATCTCTCGTGAAAGCAGCCCGTTATGCCGGATCCAATAATAAAAATGATTTTATAGTAGATCTTATAACCATAAGCGATCTAATAACTGTAAAAATCGGTTTCGGAATACCTGAACACGTAGAAGAAGATAAACTCATGAATTTACTCAACCAGGTGGGATTAAAAGAAAAAAATTATCAGTATTTGACCTCAGAAGTATATTTGGGTAAATTAAAAAAGTCTGCTTTCTTCAAAGAATGTCAAAATACATTAAACGTAGAACTTATTTCAAACCTTTAATCATCTCTTTAAAGGTAGTTTAATAATTACTGTAGTTCCAAGATGTTCCTCGCTCTCAACAGAGACTGTGCCCTTATGCGCTTCAATAATATTTTTAACGATAACCATGCCAAGTCCAGTCCCGCCCGCTTTAGAAAATGATGTGAAAGGATCAAATATTTTCCCCAGGAACTCACTATTTATTCCATCTCCATTATCGACAACTTTAATAATATAGTTTCCATTTCCCTCTGTTATTTCTATTGTAATAGTACCACCATCATAAAGTGCTTTTCTTGAGTTCTCACAAATATTAACCAAAACCCTGAAGATTCTATCATAATCCAGTAAAACAGGACCAGTAAATTCTATTTTCCGGTTTAAAGCGATTTTATCATTGAGTAGATTTTTTCTAATATTTGAAAAAACAGTATCGACGAGAAGATCTAATTCTGTAATAGATAGATTAAGTCTTATGTCCCCTCTCGAATAGTCAAGCATCTCACTAGCAAGGGAATTGAGTGCTAGAGCTTCCCTCTGAATTGATCCGGCATAGGTCATAACTTTTTCAGGGTCATGACACTTCATTTGTAGAATATCGGAATATCCTTTAATTACGGAAATAGGATTTCTTAAATCGTGTAAAATCATGGAGGAAAATTGACCGACAATTGATAATCGCTCCTTTTTAACCAATTCATCCTGCATCTGGAGAATCCTTTTATTTGTATTTTCCAGTTTAATATTTTTTTCCCTCAGTTCATTGACGAAATTTTCATTGCTTCGTCTCACAAGCATGGAGATAGATTTCATAAATTCAAAGGATAACTCGGGTAGTCGCTGGAGAAGGTTGATGAAATCATCACGTTCGATTCTGTAGCTGATCATCTCTTCACAAGCTATTACTGTTGCACTCCTGGTGAGCTCGTCGATAACAGCCATTTCTCCGACAATATGACCTTTGTACTGTTGCGCCAGTAAATCCCGCTCTATGCTTTGATAGTCCTTCCAGATATCAACGAACCCCTCTACAAGCAAATAGACAGAATCTGCGACATCTCCTTCCTGGAATAATACATCACCTTTATTCAGATCTGTTTTAATGCAGACCTGTGAGATAGCATTCATCTCTTTTGCAGCAAGATTTTTAAACTGTGCGATATTTCTCAACTGGTCGATAATATTTTGATTTTTCATTATAAAAACATTATACGACAAAAAAAAAGCCCTCTCTAGAGGGCTTTTTATATATTAGGTAATATTTAAACTACCAGGAATCATTCATATCATCAAGATCTCTATTTTCCTCTGCAAAAAGGTCAGTAACAGCTCTTAAATCATCAAAGTAGATATAATAATTTCCATAAGTTTCGTCGATATTACATTCAACATTAAAACCGACAATCATTATACCCATTTTATTATTATAGTGATAATCTCTCTGTACAATATTTGGCGGAATAGAAACGGTAACCTTTTTCCAACCTGAAAAGTTCAGTTTACCCATATTGATAACGGCAGTATTTCCGAAATGGTCTTCTACCATCAATGAAAGTACATGATTTGTATTTCTTCCTGCAATCCAGACAGAAACTGTCTTAGTGATCCCCTCTATCGGGATAGGACGGACAGGTTTAATTCCAAACGATGCAACTCCCCTTCTGTAGAATGAGATCTTTGTACCAAGAACAAACTTATCAGCTTCTTCAATTCCAAAAGTCTCTTCATCTTCAATCGGTTGTTTATCAAGTGGAGATCCTTCAAATCTTCTCACCGTCATAATTCCTTCATCAGCAGGCATCATACCATACCAGAATCCGGCATCTTCAAACTTAGTAACAGACACTTCTTTCAACTTCTGCTGTGCAGTAGTTATCCCAGTTCTTGCAGGATCAGGTTCTCCAGCAGGAACAGTTGCCTGAGCAAAAGCCATAGTTGCTGTAATCATAAATAACAAAGTAAGAAAAACATGCTTTTTCATTATTCAACTCCTCCTTCAGTTCCCCAAATCTGTTCCAATTTACTAGGTTCAGAGAGTTCGAAACCATCATAAAATGATTCATGGAAATCTGTTAATACCTTAAGGTTATCTATATAGACATAAAAATTATCAACAGCTTCTTGCGGATGGGTTCGAAGTACCAGCTTAACAAGACTCAATCCCTCGTAATTGGGTTTATGAGACTGGGATTGCATTACCCAACTAGGTATATCGATGAACATATTTTTCCAACCCTCAAATTTGATACTTCCCGCATATTGTCTTTCATCACCTGCAGCAAATAATTCAAATCTATGAGTAATCCCACGATAATCCATAAAATGAGCTTCAATACTGAAGTTGTAATTTGAACCCCAGACCCAAAAGTCAAACATTTTGACTCTACCGGGTAACGCTATAGCTTTTTCAACCCAATCATCACCTTCACCAACTCCGGGAATAATATCAATGGTATTATACCCCTGTCTTAAAAACCTTCCGTTTATACCAAAAGCCTGAAGAGTTTCTCTGTTTTCAGGATTTTTTCCGAAAAGATCAATTGGCCAGGTCTCAGGTGCATAAGCTTTTCTCGGAAATCCTTCCATAGAAAATTTGCTACCTCTGATCTCCCAATTTACTGTACTTCCATCCGCATAAGTGATGTCGCCGGGGGCATCATATGATTCGATAACTATGGACTCTAACTTTAAAGTCCTTTCATCTCCGAATGCTGACCCAACGGGCAGGATTACTAGTAATATCAAACCTAATATGAACAGGCTGCCTCGCTTCATCATCAACTCCTTTAATTATCATTCAAATAAATTATATTTCGCCGGAGTTGCCAGTGTCAAACTTAAAAATGAAATCCCTTCTCTCTTATGAGAGGTTTTACAGGAATATCACGATTAATTTCTCCGTCGAGTCCTATTTTAACAGCAGTATGTATAATTTCCATCATATCATCATCAACAGAAAATTCAACAAGTTCATTGTAAATTCCTAAACTATTCAAATTTTCTCCCGAAACCGGTATGGATAAAGAAAATGCCAATTCAAGACAGAAAGGATTTAATGAAGATGCAGAAAAAAAGAATAAACCGACACCCATATCTGGTGCAGAATTGATAAATCCTTTTAACCTCTCTCCTCCCGTGTAAGTCTGCTGATCAAAATTGATCAATTCACCTCTGTTTTTTATAGATTCAAAACCCCTAATGAAACTTTCTTTCTCAAGCCGTCTCATTAAAGATCCGTTATAAAAGACAGAAGCAACTGCGCAATTAGCATTATTTTGTGAAAATAATGCAGCTTTCTCACCTGCTTGAAAATATACCTCTTCTCTCGAGCTATAAACTGCATTTACATTATCGGCAGGATCATCATAAAATCCATTTAATAATATATAGTTTATATTTTTTTCTGAATTGTTATTATTTTTGATGTAGGAAAAGAAGAGCGGAGTCATTATCACGGTCTTAATAGTTTCTGATTCCTGAAGTTGATCAACAATATTCTTTGCTTCTTCTTTGCTATATGCAGTAATTTTTTCAATTTTTTGCAGTTTTAGTATGCTGTACTTAAAAAGATCCCGATCTAAAAGACCATGTATATCATATGCATTTTCCCACCATTGATCTGATAGAACAATGGTGTTGCTAACGCTACAGGAACAGAGAGAAAAGATGAGCGTCGAAAAGAAACATAATTTTTTTATTTTCCTTAAATTCATCATTTCAAAAAATAAGACGTCCTTTAATTTCAAATACGTATAAAATTGAAGATACCACGAGAAGCAGCAATGCCGAAGCAACAGATACGAAACTCTGATTAGAGACAAACATCACAGGGATAAACACCGTCAAAAATGGAACGACTACTGCTAATCCCATCCAGATATATCGCCACCAGTCGATTGATTTAAGAGCTCTTGTAACAAATATTGATATTAAGAATATCGATGAGATTCTAATAATTGGTAATATAAAAAGTTCAAGGCTACCGTACCAAGCTTCTGCTGCAAGTGTATCATATAGAGCGATAGAGAAATATAAGCCCATGATATAAGCAGTAATCTCTCTCAATCTTTCCTCTTTTGATAGTTTTTTAATGATTAGAAAAAAACACAGAAGTACCGCAATAATGTATAGACCAAAAATCCCATCTTTATTTAAAAAATAAAAGAAATATAAACGTGCTGAAGACCAGCTATTTACAAAGGATTTAAAGAATGACCAATAAATGATCAAAATGGGAATAGATAAAACCATTCCATATATAAAAGGTAATGCTATGGCACGTTTTTTAATGTTGTTATTATTAAAAAAATTATTAACAAGTAAATATGTTAAAGGAATTGAAAAAAGTAAAAATAGGATCAATCCATCTCCTCCTGTTGAATGCTCTTTTTATTCTTTTTATCATAAATATTGATGCTTATACAACTAAAAGCTCATTTATATGGAATAAAATCCTTTAGGTCATGAACTCTCTTATGGACAAGAAAGTGTCTTTTGGGTAATATTTCATAGGGCATTATTTAGTTTTGCTCTTTTTTTGAACAAATATTTAAATTGGTAGAATAATGCGGAAAACCCGCAAAGCCCAGGGAGGAATGTTGGCTGTTAAAGATTTAAGGATAAATGAACAAATTCGAGTAAGAGAAGTCCGGCTTATTGATGATCAGGGAGAGCAGAAAGGTATAATATCAACAAGAGAAGCTCTGGAAATGGCAAAAGCCCTGGATATAGATCTTGTAGAAGTTGCACCACAGTCTAAACCACCGGTCTGCAAAATCTTGGATTATGGAAAATACAAGTTTGAGTTAGATAAAAATCACAGAGAGCAAAAGAAAAAGCAGAAACTTGTAAAACTGAAAGAAGTTCGAATGCAGCCGAAAATCGAAAAACACGATCTGGAATTCAAAACCAAATTTGTTCAGGATTTTCTCAATCAGGGAAACAAAGTAAAAGTAACTATTCGATTCAGGGGAAGAGAGCTTGCTCATACTGAACTTGGAAAGGTAGTTCTAGATAAATTATTATTACTTCTTGACGAAGGGTCTTTTATTGTGGATACTCCTCCGAGAATGGAGGGCCGGTTCATGTTCATGATGCTGAGTCCAAAGTCAAAGAAATAAGTTTAAGGACGTATCACTATGCCTAAAATGAAGACACGTAAAAGTGCGGCAAAGAGATATAAGCTGACGGCTTCCGGAAAAGTTAAATACAAAAAACAGGGAACTCGTCACATTCTCACAAAAAAATCCGCTAAGCGGAAAAGAAACCTCAGACACCCCGACGTTGTCGATAAGGTCGAGGTACCAAGAATAAAAAAACTGTTACCTTACGGTTAAAAAATTCTAAGGATGGTAAAAAAGAATGCCTAGAGCAGTCGATGGAACATTAAGAAAAGATCACAGAAAAAAGATCTTAAAACAAGCAAAAGGTTTCTGGGGAAGTAGAAGTAAACTTCACAGAACAGCAAAAGATGCCGTAGCAAAAGCGGGTCAGTATGCATACAGAGATAGAAAAGTCAAAAAAAGAGATTTTAGACAACTCTGGATAGCAAGAATTTCTGCTGCAGTAAGAGAAGAGGGAATGACTTATAGTCGATTTATCAACGGTTTAAATAAAGCCGGTGTTGAAATCAACAGAAAAGTACTTTCCAATCTCGCGATTGAAGATCCAAAATCTTTCAGCGCAATTGTAGCAACTGCAAAAGCAGCTCTTGGAGAATAATATATGATTACCCTTGATCAGGTTCAAAAGCTTGAAAAAAAAGTTAATGATGCTGTAGATCTCATAAACAGATTTAAGGCTGAAAAAGTAGTTCTGGAAGAAAGAATTGAAAAATATGAGTTCCGCATTTTGGAGCTTGAAGATTTTACGGAACAACTTAATAAAGATCAGACAGAGATTGAGGATAAGATTATTGGGGCTTTAAACCAGCTTGAAGATTTAGATTCTGTTCCGGCAGAAACGTCTAAGGTTGAAGAGAGTTCTGAAAATGTAAAACTCCAGGATGAAGAAACTTCCGCAGATAGTTCTGTAAGTGAAGAAGATGTCATTGTTAACACTGATGAGGAAGAATCGGACGATTCGGTGGAAAACAGCGAGGAAATAGTTGAAGCTGAAGCAGGCTATGAAGACGAATCAGGGACCCCAGAGGTTGCTGATGATGAAATCACAGTTGATGCTGAAATGGAGACTGACGCGGCTCTCAGTGAAAACAGAGAGAACAATCATTCTGAACTGCAGGAAAGTATTACGGAAGATTCTCAGGACGGAATACCTGTTGATGAAACAGTTGAAGAGGAAGAAGTTCCCACTGTCGATTCTGAATTCGGGGAAATGCCTGAGGATAAGTCAGCGAAGGAAGATAATTCCGGAGCTGACCTGTTTGAACAGAGTCTGGATATATTTTAGACTCTATGAAAAACAACCAGCTTAACATCGATATACTCGGATCTTCCTTTACCATCAGGTCATCGGAAGATCCGGATTATCTTGAGCAGGTTGTCTGGTATCTTGAAAGTAAAATAAAAGATACTCAGAAAAAAGTACCTGTCACCGATCCTTTAAAGATCGCCATTCTTTCCGGTTTTTTTCTTGTTGATGAGCTTATGAAGGAAAAAATGAAGAAGGGACTCCCCTATTCTATCACTGCACAGGATGCTGATGAAATAGGAAAGATTACCGAAGATTTAATAGAATTGATTGACAGAAATATTGATTAAATTTGCCTGCGGTGTTCGTGATCAGAGATATTCTCTTGGGTCAATTTTTATCCACGGGATTCTTTATGCCTACAGCTGAATTGCTATCC
>JADGDJ010000176.1:7711-9784 GCA_016744925.1 Spirochaetaceae bacterium | reverse complement strand
GACAGGGCTAATATGGCATTGTCGGGTCGTACTGTTATAGAAAAAAGTAAAACTATAGATCCAAAATGCAATTGCTTTCTTTCAATAATAAGAAATAAAGCTAAAATGGTTAAAAAATGCACCAAAGCATCAGGGGTTGCATATCTAGCACTCTCCATTAAAAAGGTTCTCCAAAATAAAAAGAGTAAGATAGTAAAAAATGTAATCCAGTTATTGAAGTACCGATGGAACCACCAGGTGATCAGTATACCTGTACAAATAAAGGAAAAAATAGATATAATTGCAAAAGAAAGTATTATGTTATTTGTTAAGCTAAATATGATAGAGATGAGGTAAATATAGCTAAATCTCATATTATAATAGGTTAATTGTTGTCTAAACACATCTGGATCATGATACACCTCAGCCCGGTATTCAGAATAAAAATCATTTTTTTCTGCACCTATTAAATCCTGATAAATTTCTGCAGTAACTTTTTTTTCTATCTCCTTATATACAAGTTGATGTATTTCTTTGATAGGCATCTCTCCATTTAAGGTCTTGTAAACACATCCCATATATGGGATTAGATCCCAATTATATTCAAAATGTTTAAAAGATTGAAAAGACCAGATACTTATGATTATGAGAAATGCAGCGAATATATAATAGTTGGATTTTTTTTGTTTTACTGTACACATTTTACTTTTCATTTAGAATCTAATATTGGTGCCTAAAAAATTGCATTTACTTATTTGAATCAGAATTAAACTTTATTATACGATTTAGTTGTTCATTGTGAATATATCTGATTAATTCATTTGATATTTGTCGTTTTTCTTTACAAAAATAAGCATAGATATAACCTGATAATCGAGTTATCCCACCTAAAATAAGTGGATACTCTACAAAACAACGCCGAATGCATTTTAGAATAAAGAATAGTAGATTCGAAGCCATATAATATTCTCCAAATCCTTGGTGAAAACGAATTTTCAATATATTTTTGGAATGGCCCATCCCTATAGGTTTATTGTGGATAACGACAATATCTTTAAACGACCAAGTCTTCCACCCCATCATCCGAGCCGAAAAACAAGCGCATGTATCTTCTCCTCCATATTTCATCGGGATAAAACCTCCAATTTCCTCATAACATTTCCTACGGAATACCATAATTGCTTTTGGTGTAGAGCGTCTGTCATTCAGTGATTTTCTGTACTTTTTATAACCTAATCTATCCATATAAATTCCAGATGCTATACCTAGCTCACTTTCTAATTCCATTCTTGAAAGAACTTGTTCATAATAATTATAACGAAGAGAAATATCACTATCTAAAATCGCTAAGTATTTACAGTAATATCTTTGAGTTCCGTTTAGATTTTCGGCTTCAATATTGTAGTTGGACAATTCCATATTGCAGAACATTTCATAGCCCTTCAGGATTGCAAAAACGTTACTGCTATAGTATGTTTGGTTACAAATCTTTTCTCTAAAGATGTAATGTATCCATTCATTTTTGATTGAATATTCTTTGATAATATCAGCGGTTTCATCAGTTGATCCATCGTCAACTAATATCCACAACAATGGTTTAATAGTCTGGTTTATAACACTCTCTATTGTTTTTCTTATATACTTAGCCTCGTTATAAATAGGCGAAATGATGACATATTTTCCGATCATTAAATTTACCTTTGAATTTCTTTTTTTGCTTAAGATATTGAATTGAGTTCTATAATATTGTCAGTTGACACCATATTCTTGAAGTTTTTTTTCCTGTATCGATAATTACTGACTAGAGCTCCAGAACTTATTATTATGATTGGAGGAATTGAACTATTCATTAATGAATCTAATAAAAAAATAGTAACCACAATGCTAAGTACTACTGCATCGATTTTATATAGTTCGATATCATTTCCATTTTTGGTTCTATTCTTTTTAGTAGTTGCCAAAATCAACAAAGGACCAATTCCAAGAGAGAGGTAAGTAGAAAATAAACCGAAAATGCCATAGCAGCTCAATGTAATAATCCAGAAAGAATCGATAACCGCTACTGTTGCTTCTCCTGTAATAGTGTTTCTAGGC
>JADGDJ010000176.1:0-7701 GCA_016744925.1 Spirochaetaceae bacterium | reverse complement strand
TTTCTAGGCCATGCCCGACCCATTCGTCCCCATCCGAAGATAGGCCGAGATAACGCTTTTGTACCGAAGTCATTTTCTTGCCATATTCGGAACATAAAGGAGGTCATACGATCGCTATCAAAAACTTTTGATAATATATTTTCTAACTCTTGTGGATCCAAAATCCCTGAAAGTCTTAAACCCATGTATAGTGGTATAATTAATATTAACCATTTTAATGGTGTTGAAGTATCACTTCTGTTATAAACATAGAATGCGACAAAACCGAGAAACATGAATACAATACCATTTGCAGATTTGCATAAGATCGTTGAACCAGCTAGCATAATCCATATCAAGACTTTAGACAGTTTTCCTCTCTTCGTTCCTATTTTTATTCTCCAAAACCAGAATGCAATAATCGAAGTCACACACATCCAAAGTGAGACAACTAAACCATGAGGCATAAATATGATCGGTCTATAACCTCCGTATCTGATGTGTTGAGTTAATGAATGATTAAAGAACCCATAGATTTTAGTAGATAATATAGGACCCCAATTCACTTCAATAAATACAAACGGAACATATATTAATCCTCCTAACAATATCGCTTTTGTTAGTAATCGTATAGAGGAAGGTGAACCGAAGAATTTTCGTCCAGCTCTAAAAAAAATACCCCATGTTAATATTTTTGTAATGATTCCGGCAATACCGTCGTAAAGACCAAGCCCGTTTAATAAAGAGGACATAAGAGGCATTATAATGCAGTATGACACCATTGGTAGATCATATAATTTCATTGAAAAAGGATACTTACTTTTTGCTCTGGAAAAAAACTCTCCTAAATAGATTCCAAATGCTACAACTGTAGTCTTGTTTAAACCTGGTGGAATAAAAGGCAGATTTATAACAGACATGGGGAGAAAAAGAAAGGAACCTAACGTTGATATGATTATAGCTTTTTGCGGATGTATCGTTGAAAACAGAATGATACTTATTAAAGTCCAACCAACCAAAGCTATATAATTCGTAATCCACACATCGTTAACCTCTATAGAAAAATTATGTAATTGAGTAGGAGAGTCAAACTAGAGAAAACTTCGATATATATTTTGTTCTCCTGTTACTTATTTATCAGAAAACCTTAATCTAAAGTGATCCTATTATTGGGGAGAAGGTCAGTATATAGAAGGAAAAGTTTGTAAATTTATGTTTGATATATGTGCACTATATATATAATTTATCGAATATTCAGAAATATTTATAAAATATATGAGTAAGTGTATATATCCTAAAATTATATTTGATTCAAAAATCTTATTGAAGGCTAAAATATCGTGATATTAAAACCTAAATGGATTCCTGTTCTTTTTTATTGTTTGATTCAAGATTTTTTCATAATACTCCCAAGTTAAATCAGCCACTTTTTGTGGCGAAAATCGCTTTGCAATATCTTCTGCGGCTGTTTGTCCGAGTTCTGCGGCCAACTTAGGTTTACATAATAATTCAATTACCTTTTCAGCAAGAGACACATGATCATTTGGTTTAAAAAGCAATCCTGTTTTTCTGTCAATAAGGATTTCAGGATTTCCTCCTACAGCAGAAGCTACTGTAGGACAACCCCAAGACAGAGCTTCCAGTAGTGCTAAACTGAAATTTTCATATCTGGAGGCCATGACAGTTACAGAAGCCTCACGTCTCAATGGTTCAATTTCGTGTGCTTTTAATTTCCCCATAACTTCTATGTGTTCTTGAAATTCAGGAGATATACGATCCCGAATGTAATCTGTCAAATGATATATTTTTCCAGAATTAATTCTTAAACCTGTTACAATGTCGGGACCTACAAAAATCAATCTTGATTCTGGGTATTTTTTTGCAATCAGTTCAAAGGCATCGACCATTAGATCTCCTCCTTTGGTTCGGTCGAATCTACCAACAAATAAAATCGTTCTATGCTTTGATCCAGCTTGTGTCCACCGACGTTCTATAGGTATTATCGGAGTTGGATTTGGTATAACAATTGCATTTGTCAAGGGTAAATTATGTTCATGTCTAACTGCATCAAGCACATCTTGTGATGGTGAAGTCACACCGACAGCAGCACTGATGGCCCTTCTTTCTGCAAAGTTTTTTCGGAAGTAATGATCATCTCTGGGAACTCCCTGAGCAGTTCCACTTAAAAACCACGGACCGTGTAGCCTGACTACTATAGGGACTCTTATTAGTTTCTGTACGTACCACACAATTCCAAATGATTCTTCCATTTCTAGTAAATTACAAGGATATAGTGCTGATAGTATCTTAAAACCCTTTGCAATCTTCATTGCTGACAATATTAGGCTTAAATCATTATGAGGAGGCAACAAGAGAGAAATCTTACCGATCATCCGCTGTACAACATTTACAGGTAACTCCGCAAGATTCATATGCGGACTATCTACGGATAATTTCTCAAGGTTGTCTGAGATAATATATGATTTTCGACCTTGTAATGCAAATACATTAGAAAGGTTTCCCACATATGTTACTATACCATTTGTTACATGTCCTGGCGGCCATCCTGGACTAAAGAAAGCAACAGCTTTGGGTTTATTATTATCGTCGTACATGAATCTCCGGTAACCATCTGAGAATAAATGACCCAGCGGCATAAGCTGTAAGAAATAGAACTATTGACAGTAACTCTCGTTTTATTCTCAATATTTTCATTTTATGCAATTGGGGCCAAATAATGAAAATTGCTGGTACTTCAGCAAACGCTATGGCCCAAAGTGTTCCAACGACACCTCCTAAAAACCATCCGATTGGCATACCTGCAATTGTAAATATAAACCGGCATAAACTGGAAAAAAAGCCGAATCTGGAATGTCCCTGTGATGTTAAACAGGTTTCTCCCAACATAAGAAAACTTGAAAGAGCTACTTTGAGACAGAGTATACCTAGTATCCATGAAGCGTCTGCATAACGATCATCCCAAAGGCTAGTTATTATCCATCCACCGACTCCTGCTAAAAATCCAGTTCCACCCATTGCCAGAACATCAATACGTAGTCGAACTCGGTAGTACACAGTAGAAATGTCTCTTTCCGGATCGCGATTTGCATGACTCAACAGTGGGTAAACGATCCCACTGATAAGTCGATATAATAAGGCTGATATTGCAGAACTGAGATTCAAAGCTATTGAATAGACTCCTAACCATGTCATTCCTAGAAATCGTCCATAAAGAATACGATCAGTTTGAGCTCCAAAAAAAGTTACCATAGAGCTACCAAATATCCATCTACCGAAATCTCTCATTTTCTTAAAAGCTGATTTATCCCAATGAAAACTATTTCGATAACCTACAGGTAAGAAATGTGTGGCTACTGAATAGACACAGGTACTGATCGTTCCGCTTGCAACAAGTGGCAATACACTGGGGCTTGCAATAGCCCAGGGGATCATAATTGACAGGGTCAAGATACTTTTCCCCAATTCAAGGACAGTAATCCATCCTAATGTCAGCCTTTTCCGAAGTGTGTGGATAGATGTAGATCGTAATCCTTGTGCTATCAACTGAATAGAGCCAATCCATACTAAAGTAACAATTTTCGGTTCTTTAAAGAACAGGGATGCCGGTCGAGATAATGCAATCATTACCAAAGCCAGAATAAGACCTCTTATTGCCTGGAATGTGAAGGCTGTATTCAGAACATTGCTCTCATCACTTTGTGGATTCTGAATTAGGAATTGTTGGATACCCATGTCGGAAAGCATAGTCAACCCTGTAGTCAAAATAGATATTGTTGAGGCTAATCCAAATGCTGCCGGGAATAGAAGGCGAGAGAGAATAATGTTACTTACTAACCTGAGAATCTGCTGTGTCCCATATCCGCTAAACTCAAAAATTGAACTGTGTAATGTTCTCTTTCTTAACGATTTCACAGATTTTACACAATGTCCAAGGATATTCTTCTGGCTTGATGCATCGGGAGAATAAAGTGAAGATCTCTCTCTCTTATCTGTGGTAATGATCTCAGCCTCAGACAGCTCTTCATTCTTAAACATATTCTATTCCTTTAATTCAGAATTCCATATTATCATTAGAGTTTACATTCGTAAAAATATTTTAAAATGAATTAAAACTTTAAATAGGATTAAAGATAATTGATTGTAAGCCACCTTTTTATTTATTGTTTTCTTAAGTTTATAACGTTCATACCTGTTCGACAATTGTTTTGAGAAAAACGAAAGGAAACATTTACCCTCGCAAATGTATGAGCGAATTTTATATTTTAAAATATGTCACAAATTGCAATTATGTTCTAATTTTCTATTCTTAGATGATATAGATTACTAGTGTTTTCCATCTGATCATTTGAATCTGGTGGTTCTTGGGCTCCAAATTCTAGGGCTCCAATATCAGGGTTATTATCCCTGAGGCGGCCTAGTGCATCAGTGTGGATTAACTTATTGTTGATTCTGTCTACTAAAATAGAATTCGATAATGGAATTCCTAAACTACCAGTGCTTAAGTCAAGATCTGGTTCTCCAGAGGATTGTGTTGAAACTATTACGCTGTCTGGAGAAAAAGAAAAAACAGACGCATTTTGTGCTCCATTTGGACCTTCAGTGTTATCAATATAGCTGTATATGAAATGATTATTTAAAAACTCATTGTTCCCTGAATTATTTGACTGAGCATATGTCGGATCAGTTCCGATCGTACCTTCAAAGTCGATGAATGAATACCAAATATTTCCTATAAAGGACGTATTATTAAATGACAGAGGAACTCCTACTCCTGAGGGCTCATCATAAAATTGGAATTCTCCACCTAGGAATGAACAATTCCATATTAATAAATGATCCCAAGCACCTGTCATATTTCCTGAAACTAAAGCAAGAGGACCACCTTCATATCCTGGTCTTCCGGGAGGTCTCATTTCAATGAACATGTTGACAAAGGCATTATTTATTCCTGGATTTCCTACTGTTTGCCTCATGAATAAGCCTTGAGCGTGTAAATCTGTTCCATAATATCCGTAGATAATCCTGTTCCGAGGACCTGGACCCCATGATTGGTATCCGTCAGCGTGCCAGTAGGTTGACCCGGGATCTACATCTTCTACAACTGCATTGATTATACAAATTACATTAACAAAAGGATCATTACCGGTCCTTTTGATGGTAACATTGCGGGCCAGTATTCCTCGATGCATACCATAATCGACATCATATATCTCTGTATCAGTAAAATAGGAAGGATATTCAGTTTCGTCATTTCCATCTCTCTTCACTGGGTTTGAATTCGTGACATAGCGTCCACTGCCTTGGATTACACAATCATCAACCCAAATTGTGGCGGGTCTAGTCGTTAAGTATACAAGGCTACCCGAACTTTGTATCGTAATACCCTTAAATCTCATATATGATGTCCTAACAGCTGTTCCTGCATTTGTGATTCTTGTGTAATCCTTGCGAGCAGCTTCATCTCTAGTGAGGGTCAGCCACTCATTTGTTGTTGAGGTAACTCCACTCCCTAAAGAGTAATTCCCCTCAAACAGATATACAGTTGCACCATCCGATGATCCTCCATTAATTCCTTGAATTGCATTCACTGCACCCCCAAGAGATGCGAATGGAGCTGCTCTATTTCCTACCTGTCCTGTCGTATTACTTCCCGAGTTGCCCACCCAGGCTTTTGGTGCTGGAAAAGTTCCTGTGGCATTCACTATCATAGGGAGAGTCTCTAGAGATCTCATGCCGCCATCTTTACCATATACGTTAGCACTAATCGTGAATATTCCGTTCGATGTAAAATCGTTCGCAGATAAAGGAATCCAGTATTCATAAACTTTTGTCTGATTATTGAATGTCATGGTATATGAGGATTGCGATGCTGCCCCAGAGTATCCCTGTCCGGAAATTGAAAAATTGACTCGGTCAATCTCCGCTTTCGAGAAAGCCACAACTCCGATATTCAGCACTTCTCCTTGTGTTATGCGCTGATACGGTACAACATCCCAGCGAGCTATAGGTGTTAGAGCATCTACCATTCCGGGAGATAACATTATGAAAAAGAATATAATACTCCACCAAATTAATGATTCTTTAGAAATTTTAATATTGTTCGACTTCATTCAACCTCTCCTGTTCAATAATGGTATAATCAGTTGATGCTTATTACACCTGATTCAGAGAAAACAAAGAATGCCACATTTCTTAATGTATATGTTATCATTTTATCACAAATAGATTAGAAATTCATAAGGAAATCCGAAAATAGTCTAAAAGAAATCTCAATATCAATAATCAGAATCTATTTACCAAATTTATTCAATTATTTCTTAAGGTAATTATTAAACACTATTCTCATGCTCTAAGAACAGTGTTTCAAGCTTATCGGCTTCCTCTTTTGTCGTATGGTAAAGACGGGTTCGCTTCCGGCCGTTCTCAGCCATCTCTTGAAGTTTGTTCAATGGGAGTTCTAATGATTCGATTACAGCTTTACTAAGTTCATCAATATTTGAGGCCGGTACAAGCCAACCATTCTCTTCTGGCCGGACTAATTCAGGAATCCCAGCAACATAGGTACTAATTACAGGTCTTCCCAAAGCGAAAGCTTCCATTATTGCCAATGGTAAACCTTCAATAAAACTTGGGATTATTACAGTCCGGCTTTCAATAATAAACTTACGAACATCAGCCTCCGACACATAGCCAGTTATGCTTACACAGTCTTTAAGTCCCTTGTTAAGAATCATTTGCTCAATATCTTGACGTAGTTCACCATCTCCGACGATTATAAGTTGTGCGTCATATCCCGCCTTTATTACCTGGGAGAAAGCCTCAATCAGTACAAGCTGACCTTTAGCTGGACTTAGCCTACCTACGCAAGAAAACAAAAACACTTCTGGCTTTATCGGGGTTGCTGACTCGAAGAAATCATCGCTGACCGTGCAACGAACGATGTGTATCTTTTCCCAATACTTAGGCTTACTCCATCGGCGAATTTGAGCGGAACAAAAGTCGCTAATGCCGACGACGAAAGAAGCATCTGCAACTTTACCACCCAAGTCTATACTTGCGGGTGAGTCAAACTCCAGGGCTCCGTGCGTAGTAAAACTATATTTGGGGCCACCGCAGCGCATGATCAGACGTGCGATCGTAGTAATATTTGTTCCGAAATGGGAATGGACATGTTGGATTGAGTGTTTTCGTAAAAGAACAAGAAAGGTGCACGCTTCCGCCAAGTACAGCAGATGCTTAAAGAGACTCTTCTCACTAAGGGACCACATGTGAAATATTGATCGCAGTGCATCAAAAAATTTGAGGGGATGTGAAAAAAAAGTTGAAAAAATGGCAATTAAATGAAAAAAGAATGGATATGAAACACAGTACAATGTTTTATGTGATTCTTCTTTATCGATTGGATTTATTAGGGGAATGTTGGATGGACGAATTGCCAATCTAAGAATTGTATGTCCTCTTCTCTCCATTTCCCTCAGTTCTCTTCGGATGAATGTATGGCTCACTGCAGGGTAGGTCGTCATCAGATAAGCTATGCGCATTTTTCTGTCCTCCATTTTTATGATACTTCAGCTGTAGAATTAAGTTCTGCTCAAAGAGAATAGTGTTTTATTTATACTCAATTATCCTAATGGCGTCTTTTCCTAAAAGCCGTTTTATAAATAGGAGCTGTCCAATGAACTGTGGCCAACTAGCAAGCAC
>JADGDJ010000175.1 GCA_016744925.1 Spirochaetaceae bacterium | reverse complement strand
AAAAAAATCATAAGGGAAAAGAATCCCTCCCTGGGAGATCACCCCATAAGCAGACCGGTTGTCACAAACGCTTTGACACACGGCCTGAGCATGTGCGGCTACCTTTTCGTCAATGAAGGGGATGAGGTGATTATGCCCGATCTTTTCTGGGGTAACTACAAACTTCTCTTTGAAAATGGATATGGTGGAAAACTGAGTCACTTTACTCTTTTTACTCCCGAGGGGAAATTCAACTTATCCGGATTGGAAGAGAAACTCAAAGAACCTGGTGAAAAGAAAATTCTACTCCTCAATTTCCCCAATAACCCCACAGGGTACACTCCCACTGTTGAAGAAGTTCAGGCTATTACATCTATTATCAACAATGCTGCAGAAAATGGAAAAAAGATTGTTCTCTTTACAGACGATGCCTATTTCGGACTGGTTTATGAGCCGGGTATTTATAGAGAATCAATTTTCACCCCCATGGCAAGCCTCCATAAAAATGTACTGGCTGTTAAAATAGACGGAGCGACAAAAGAGGATTACGCCTGGGGATTTCGCGTCGGTTTTATCACATTCTCCAACAAGCTGATGAATGATGAAATGGCGCGTTGTCTAGAAGAAAAAGCGGCTGGCGCGGTAAGGGGAAATGTCTCCAGCTGCTCCCATCTGTCCCAGTCTCTACTTCATGCAGCGTACAATTCTCCCGATTACAAGGAAGACAAAGAGAGAAAATTCGAACTGCTGAAATCCAGGTACAACAAAGTGAAAGAAATTCTTGCGGCAAAATATAGCCAATCCGATTACTTTGACATCATACCCAATAACTCTGGATATTTTATGTGCCTTAAACTCAAAGGGATCGATACTGAGGAAGTCCGCCAGGTTCTTCTAAAGGACTACGATACGGGGTTAATGGCTATTGGAGACCTGATCCGAGTTGCTTACTCTTCTCTGTCAGCCGACCTGCTTGAGCAGCTTTTTCAGAATATAAACGATGCCTGCACAGATGTCACAAAGAATAGGAAATAATGAAACTATTCAAAGGATTGATAAATGAAACAAGTATTACTTGTATTAATTACAATGATATTGACTTCACTCTCACTATCAGCTGATGGTGTAAAAACTATTAAACTGGATAACCAGAGGACTGACGATAAATTCAAAATAGGAGTTGTTCTTGGCTATCCAACGGGGTTAACCGCCGGATGGAGACTTTCCGATACTTTCGAGATGAACTTTGTGGCTGGTACTCATTATACAGACTTTACCATTGGTGTCGCTCCTCTCTTTACAATAGTAAACCTCAGTATTGCCGATGAGATTTTCCCCCTTTCCGTGGGACCTGCCGCCTATCTGGTTGTAGACTGGAATGGAGATCTGGATATGGATATTCTGGGGAATGTCAGAATTGAGTATTCTTTTAAAGAAATACCACTCAACCTCTTCCTCGAGGGAGGAATTGGAATCAAACTGGATTTCAACGGTAACTACCTGGTCCATCCTCAGGGGTCGGGTGCTTTAGGTATCCGATACATCTTCTAATTAAGTTATATTGAAAAAAGCCCCGTACAATTTGTACGGGGCTTTTTTTTTAGAATTCTGCCTTAGCCTCTGTGTAAGTGATCCAGCCCCAGAGTTCCTGTAATTGTTTTCAGATACTCTTTCGTTTTAATCTCTTTCAATTTTACTTTGGCATTTTCCAGTCTTGAAGGTACACCCAGTCTCATCGCTTCATCTCTATGGCGTTCCTGTCCGAGGAATGTTTCCATATATGTAATGTTAGATTCAACCTGGCTGATTCTATTATTCTGGAATCGTACCAATCGCTCTTGATACCAGTCGCTCTTGATGACATTATCTCTGTCAAAAAGTTTTCTCACTTCCGGATCGTTGGCTGTTTTTCCTTCATATTTCCCTTCTGCCATTATATAGAGAATCGCTTTCAGTGGCGGAATAGCCGCTTCGACGCTCCCATCTTCAATGTAGGATTTTGCCACTTTCTGCTGAGCTTCAACAATATTGTTGATACCGTCAGCAAAGTCTGCCAGATTCTGAAGTTCCGGCTTGAGCATATCTTCGTTGAAAACAACTTCGGGGTTGTCGAATATTCGTCCCATATACTCATTGAGGAACTCTTTATTCAATCTGTAACCGAGACGACTTCCGAGAACGGTCTTACCTTCAAACTCAAAGTCTTCAACTTTTTCAAGCAATCCCTGCTTAATAAGGTTGTAGGGATCTCTTTCATCTTCAGACATTCGACTCCACAGTTCGGGAACGAGAAGACTGATATCGTGGTCGACTTTATAGTCCGTTCCGATATGTCCTGCAGCCGAGGTGTAACCGTTATATCCTGTGAGAATAAATGAGAGAATGGCGTTGTTCAGGTCAGTTGTTGCAGTCAGGGCATTAAAAGGAGCTTTGGTAAGTGCCCCTTCTGATCCCGCTCCTGTTGTAGAGGGAGACTTTCCTGTAAGACTGCAGACAAAGTCCATAAACAGCTCCGGCAGTTCCTGAAAGTGAATTGGTCCATATACTGCGAGAGGGCGGATTCCCGCTTTGTGATCGGCAGGGTTATTCCTTCTTCCCGCCAGAACAGCATTTACAGGAATCGCGAGAGGATCACCTTTTGGAATTTTTCTAAACAGTCTCATTCCGACTTCACCGAGATATCTCGTTGTATTATCTATCAGGTCAGGTCTCATCTGAAGGTATCTCACATTTTTAGTAGGAGCCCCATCTACAATTCTCGGATGAGATGATGCCACAAAATACTCATCATCTTTTGCATTTTCCTTAAAACCTTTTACAACATCCTGCATTGGTTTTGTATAAGAATAAAAACCAGCTGTTTTTTCCTGAATCTCAACAGCATCAGTTTTCTGAAGAGGTTCAAAGTTACAGATAAAGTTTCCCATAGAGGATAGATCTAATTCAGCCTGTTTATCCAGACCTCTGTGTATGGCATCGTCCGGTCTCTGGAATAATCTGTTTTCACAGTTTTCTACAATTTTTACACTGGGATTCACACACGTTTCTGAAAGACCCTGAACTTGATCGGTCGGAACTACAATAGATGCCGTAATATCATCTTCAAGCTGTACTTTTACAGCAGGCATAAAATCCTGTCTGAGTTTATTTGTAACCCAGCTACCGCTCTTATTGGTACCCACTTTGAGATAACTTCCAACGAGTTCTCTATTCATGTATTTGAGAATATGTCCCGGTTCGGAGTTAATAATATCGACAGAGAATCTCTCTCTCCAATTCGTACCCCAATCAGGTTCATAGAATCTCTTAACCACAAAGACGAGAGCTTTGACTCTAAGAGGAATATCCTTTAGCCACTCATTGAATTTATCGGTATTATTTGTCGATGGAGCCAGCAGTTTAATAACGGAACCAAGAGTTCTGTCTTCACTGAGAAGAGGTCTGGTTTTATGCCCGGGCTTCAAGGTTTTTCTATATTCAGGGATGAAGCGTTCACCGTAATTGTAGTTCACGACCTCTTCTGTTTTATCCATATCCTCTTTGAAATCACCGACAAATACAGAACCGTAGGTCATTGCATCACTTATGGACTTGGATATCTCAGATTTACCACCACCGGAAACAGTACATGGTTTATGACAGAAAGTACCTTCTGCCACAGTTCCCACAAGTCTCCAGGCTGGAGAAGCGGGATGTTTTGCCATTTGAATTTTATATCCCGAAGGATGAACATATATGTTCTCAGGTAAAATCCGCAAGGTAGTCTCTTTGCCTTTCACTTTCCAGTGAGCTCTCTGAGCTTCCAGATCAATTCCGGCATTTTCGGGGATATAGATGATGTTGTTATAGTTTTTATCCAATCCATAACCGTCTTCATGCTGTATAAAATCATTACCCAAAACAGTTTTGAAGTTGTCAAAGGAGTGATCTTTTTCCAGATGGAGGAAATGCATATTGCTGTCTGGACGGAAGTGTGCACCTAAGTTAAAACTTGGGAAAGCGAGGGCACCACCGGCATGTTCTTCTTCGGCAAGACCGAGAAGATTCGCAGAATAGCCGATTTGAGTTTTAACCTCTTTTTTTGTGTATCCAAAATAGTTATCGGCAATAAGAGTTACAATAACCCCGCTGTCATCACGAGCTGTCAGTTTAAAAGGTTGTCCGCCGTTGTATAATTCTTCTTCTGATTCCCAGCACATTCCATCTGCTTTTTGTCTCTTTGTAGCGTATTTAATATTGGGAAGACCCGCTGCCACTTTAGTCACTCTAATCAGATGGGGAGCGAGAATAACGCAACCTGTATGACCGGTCCAATGATCGGGATCAAGAGCCGCATCGTGCTCCGGCAAATAAGGATCCCCTGCATTTCCAAAAATGGATTCTGCAAAATCGAGGTTTGCAACCAGATTACCCGGTGCGAAAAATCTCACTTCCAATGTTTTTCTCTCTGTAAATCCCTCAACTTCAGGAACAACTACAGGTCTGAGAAGAACAGACATCATAACCTTGGCTTTTTCTTTCTGAGAGGCTGTAAAAGGAAGTACTTTTAACTCATCAGGTGCTTCTAAAGCTACTTTAAACAAATGCGCAAAGGCCTGTTTGGGAACAGATTTTTTATCAAAGGGGACAGGAAGGCCACCTTCTGCTACATGAAAAGACCCCTTGGTGGTTCTTCTGTCATTCTTGGGATTGTTTAAAATACCCTGCTTCACTCGATAGGAGCTGATTATATCTGTGATGAATTCATTTTTGTCCGGCGGAACAGAAAGCTCTCTGGCCAGACCATATCTATCGAGAATAAGAGTGTCTTTTGGTAATTCCGGAACTTCATCGAGTTTGAGGTCTGAGAGATAAGTATTGATAAAGTCCTGGATACGTTTATCAACAGGGCAAAGGTATGTTGATAAAAGTCTATTTTTTTCTTTGAAGTTTTCAATTAGGTCATGGGCAATATCGATATCCATAACATCCGTACTGTTGCTATAGGGCAGGCCCATGGAAGCTAATTTAAGATTTATATATCTGATTAAGCGTTCGCGCTGTGCTGTATCATCGGCTTTCATGCCGAGTCCAAGCGATCTTTTCGGATCCATTAATTTCCTCCTGAAATATGTTCTTTATATTACTAATTAGTTAAACTAAATTAATCCACTGTACTTTATAATTTAAACTATACAGACAATATGTTCAAATGGTTGAGCACAATCAAATGGATAAAAATTTATTTATTACAGATTCAAGGGATAATCTTGACAGAAATTCATTAAGATTCTATTATTCATTTCAGATTTGGAACGGTTATATGAATTATTTCCGTACTAAGTGGCCTATGAACTGGTCGAAAGCAATGCTTTCTGGTCGTTCATGAAGTTTTGGGGGTATAGCTCAGTTGGCTAGAGCGCCTGGCTGGCAGCCATGAGGTCATGGGTTCGAGCCCCATTACCTCCAAACGAACTAAAACCTTAAATTGTTACTCTGTAACGATTTAAGGTTTTTTTATGCACTTTTTCAAACAAAAGAGTATACAAAAACTGTATATATCTTATAATTTGGGTATGAAAAAGGCGCCAAGGTCTGGGCAGAAGAAAACAGGGAAAACAAAATAGAAACATCTCAAACACTTTTAGATTTTGCAGAGGGTTTCTTTATTCCAGGTCGACATAAGTGGATTGAGCGAAAACATGCCAAGAATAAATACTTCGCTTCAGACTTCCTTATCACACATCAAAGCAGATTAGATAATTACATACTCCCCTACTTCGGCTCTTATATTCTTCCCGCTATCAGGGAACGTGCTATAGATGACTGGATGATTGATCTTAAAGGGAAAAATAGACCTTTAGCAGATGCCACCAAGAACAAGATACTTGTTACATTGCGCCATGTGCTCCAGGAAGCTAAGGAACAGGGAATTATAGACACTAATCCCGCTTCTGAAATTGAAATGATTACTGAGCGAAAAAAGAGAAGAGAAATATTTACACCTGAAGAAATCAAAATTTTGTTTCCGGAAAGTCAAAATGAATTAATGCAGATTTGGTTAACAAAAAATTGGGAACTATTTTTCCGAGTGGAAACCTGTTGCGGTCTTCGCCCTGGTGAAGTATCTGCTTTAACCTGGGAAGATTTTTATCCAGATCTCAATGGATTGGTTATTAATAAATCTGTTGATAACCGAACTGGTGAAATTAAAGGTATTAAATCTGAAAAAACCGGAATGAGTGAAAAACCGGCGATTCTTACCGATTATATTGTTCAGGAACTTTTAAGATATAAATATGAATTATAGCCAAAAGAAACTGATTTGATTTTCCCTTCAGTAAACAGGAATACTCTTAAACCGGAAGTGTCCAATAAACATTTTAAAGCTTCCTGTGATCGAGCCGGTCTGGAACGGAATGATAGAACTCAATATTGCTTACGGCATACTTTTGATACGGAGTTATTAAAGAAGTTGAACCGGGAAACTGTTCAAGACCTAATGGGGCATACTTCCTATAGAAAGGAGTATGATCATCGGACAGGGGAAGATTTGCTTTTACAGCTTCAGGATATTGTTCCTGTGGTGGAAAGCCGGTTTTAAATTTTTATTGACATACAGATTCTTTCATTTACAAAGTGGAGATTATTGCCAATAAAAATCAATAGTCTCTGGTACTACTAAAAGTATAATGGTTTACCTTAAAAATGTACGCGAACATCTTAGGAATGAGTATGCGATGTATTCAGTCCATACCAAAAGTGATCCTTAAACTATGTTGACATATAGGGCAGTACGCCCGAATAACAAGCTGGAAATGGCAAGCAGTTTTTCATCATCGTCATTTTTAACATTGGGTATTCTTCGAAATCGTCCATTTATTATCCCTTTTTCAGTGGGAATTATACCACGATGAAAACACAGTGCTCCTCTATCTCTTTGGATTTCAATAGAGCTCTCAAGTTTCTTTATTTTGAAGGAAATCCTTGATCTTTATATCATCTTTTAGAATGTGGTTTAGAATCCATTTTCTCAATAGTTTAAGCACTTCTCGCAATGCAATATAGTCCTTATTTAAAGCCATTCTATAATAACTATAAATTTCGGAATCCATGCTGCTGTGAAGCCTTCGATGTTCGGAGAAAAAGGGAAATTGAATAGAGACCATATAATCCTCCTCATATTTAAAATGATAGGATGTGTAGGCATACATCTCATGTATTATTCCCTCAATCTGTTTATCATCGATGTGTGATCCTTCTTGGAGGAGTTGATGCAGTTGATTATATAACTCAATCCATTTCTCATGTTGATGATCTAGTGCTTCAATTCCTAATTTATACTTTTCTAAGAGGATCATCTCCATTGAATAAACCACCTTTATCTTGATTATCATATATACTAGTTATCAATTAAAACCCAGATCCAGTCTAAATGCTAATATTTTTTAGAAGTAACTTCTTTAGTAAAGTCCTTATCAACTTCTGTTGTGTGCTGAACAAACCACGAGAGGAGAAAATATAGGAGTTCACTTTTTTTAAGATTTCCCATCTTCCGCTGTTGCTGATAACTTAGGAATTTCTTCCTTAATTCAAGATGAGCTAATTTGTGTTCATTGAGTTTAGAGTAGGCCTCCAGCTCCATCAATCGCTCTTCACTTTCAAAGTGGAACTCTATATATCTTGAGAGATCCTTTAAAACCAAATCTTCAGAGGTAGATGAAGAATTATGGTATGATTTTATAAGAGATAAGAATCGCCTATGTTCACGATCTATAGGTTCAATGTGCAATAAGTAGTCATCAGTCCAATCAAAATTCATAATTCTCACTCCCTTTTTTAAAGATATCACAGCTTCCCTTAATATTGTAGAGTGTTTTTAAAAGAGGTTCTTATATTCTCTTTGATTTTATTGCAGAAATTTGCTATCCTAATACTGGTAGATTTGCCTAATATTATTAAAAAGCAATAAGGAGGACTGGGTATGAGGGATTTTGAACAATATAAACTGGGTATAAAAACTGTAGATTCTCAGCACCAAACTTGGTTTGATATATATTATGAGCTGGTTACACTTGTTTATTCAGAAAAGGAAAACCCTGAGTTACTCTCGGAAATAATAGAGAAACTACACGACTACACCCATTATCATTTTCAATATGAGGAAAAACTATTAAGGGAAATCAGCTATCCAGATTTAAAACAGCATAAATCAAATCACAAAAACCTCTACGCTTCGATTAGCTGGTATAAGCGACAAATGGAAGAGGGAAAGATTGTTTGTAGTGAACGGATACTCCACACGATGGAGCAATGGATCCTCACCCACATTCTTGTAGACGACCGCAAATATGTTGAGTATATCGATGTAAAGAAAAGAAGAGAATTGCTTGTTTGATATGAAAAAAACAACAGGAGATTTCCATGGAGTTTGATTGGGAAAAAAAATATAATATTGGTATTGAAACGATTGATAACGAACACAGATTATTTCTCAGCTTAATTAAAAAGTTAAAGAATGCCAAAGGACCTGAAGAAGAGAACCTGGCATTTGATGAACTCATCCGTTATATCCGTTATCATTTTACAAGCGAAGAAACTTTAATGGATTTTCATAACTATTCTCAAATTGAAATCCATAAGCTGGCACATCTCAAATTCCTTGATAAAATAACGACATTCCAGTCAGGAATTGAAATGGGGGCATATATTTATGAAGAGTTGTTAGATTTTCTCGGGCAATGGTTTATATCACATTCAACCAAAATGGATAAACACTTTAGCAAGGAACTGAACGGTATTAAAAAAAATACTGGAAGCAGTTTTGATGATTTCCTCATCGAAGAGGGAATCTATGATGAGGTAGTCCAGACGCCCATAAAAGAAAGTTGTTAAGTTAACATCTGATAAGTTGTAGACAGATTACAATCTTATCAGAAGCTGTTTTCTGGTTATTTGATAAGTAGTTTTTTATATTTAATTGTATGAATACAAATACTCTTTGTTGAATTCTTTAATTATGTTCTTAGAAGCAATATTTTGAATGTTCTCTAAGTTATCGATTAGTAATTTTAAGATATTTTGATCGATAGGCATTTCTTTCATTATAGAAACCGCATCACTTGGTAGCATGGAATCACGATATGGTCGCTGGCCAGTTAAGGCTTCAAAAATATCTGCAATGGCTATAATTCTGCTTTCTAATGGAATTTCAGAACCCACTAGTCCGGCAGGATATCCAGATCCATCCATTTTCTCATGATGATATAAAACAATGTCTTTTAGATGTACAAGCTCTTCAAAATTTTCAAGTATACTTGCAGAATAAAAAGGATGGTTTTGTATACACTCAAATTCATCAATATTTAATTTCTCTTTTTTGTTTAAAGTTTGGACTGGAATGGAAATTTTACCTATGTCGTGAAGAAGGGCTGCTACTTTTAGATTTTTTAACTGTCGCCCTTTTAATCCATTTTTTTTACCAAGAAAAAATGCAATTTCAGAGACTCTCTTTGAATGATTTGCAGAGAATTCTTCAGTCTTTTCAAATAAATAAATAATTTTTTCAAGTCCTCTTTTTCCATAAAAGAAAGAGTAATATCTTAAAACGAATTGATTGACAATTAGAGCAAATAACAACCCAATACTAAAAATAGCAAGAATATGTCCTACTGGAAAAAAAGGGACTAGGGATACAATTCTAAGACCAAATAAAAATTCATGTCCTTCAAGGGAGTTTGAAATCTTTAGATTTGGAGGTTCTTGTATTGTTCTGAGAATAAAATCAGCATCAATTTTTATTTTTATATATTTATTGCTAATCGCATTCTCAACATGAGCATCAAATATTTTTATATTAAT
>JADGDJ010000174.1 GCA_016744925.1 Spirochaetaceae bacterium | reverse complement strand
GCTCCGGCACTCTTGCATCTTCGCATAGCCACTTGCCGACCGTGATAACGGGGTGTCGAACCGGCTTTATATGAGTTTTCGTGTTCTTCGTCTATGATGATAAGGCCGGGATTAGTCACTGGAGCGAAAACGGCGCTCCTGGCTCCTATGATAAGAGGAGCTTCACCACTCTGGATCCTACGCCACTCTTTGAGTTTCTGTGATGGAGTGAGATGGGAGTGAAGCACAGCAATTCCACAGTCAAAACGATTTTTGATAACGTCTACAAGCTGATGAGTCAGGGAGATTTCCGGAACGAGATATATGACCGATTTCCCCTCTTTTATAACATCATCTGCCGCTTTGAGAAAAACTTCAGTTTTCCCGGAACCGGTAATACCATAGAGATAAAACATCTCTCCAGCGCCCTTGATAATGCTGTCCACGGCAAACTGCTGCTCTTCAGAAAGAACAATATCTTCGGCTTTCCCTAAGGGGTCATCCAGTCCGAGTGCTGGAATATCTCGTTCCTGTCTCCCTCCGGGAAGCATGATGGAGAGAGCCTCTCCCAGTGAGCATAGAGAGAGGGAAGCGAGCCACCGGGCCAGTTCCAGCAGGGATTCATCGAAAAGGGGTTCACTGTCGACAACTTTTTCAATCTCTTTCAGCTTGAATTCTTCCGGTTCTTTTTCGGGGATACCCACGACCCAGCCCGTGAGTGTTCTTTTACCGAAGGACGCTGTAATTCTACAGCCCAATTGATGTGTCTTTTCTGTGGTATTTTTATAGGTAAATGTCTGATTGAGAGGAATATTAAAGGCCACTTCCAGTAAATCAGACCCCAAAGACCACTCCTTTTACTTTTTTTAAGATCTCCCATACAGGTCTTTTTAAAGACGGATCAATAAGCACGTCTGAAGGGTGAGGGGCTGTGAACACTGGCGATGAGTTGATATGGGAGAAGAATTCTCCCCCCTCTTGTCCCAGAACCAGGATAGCTTTGGGTTTTGTCTGTTCTATCAGCCTTTCAATATAGGGGAAACAAGAGTGAACTGACTCAACGGGAGGATGAAGTGGATCTTTCACAGGGCAAAAGAGCAGTGGAGCTGTAAGGCAGTCTTCTTTGAAGCTCAAACCTATGGCCTCTAGCCATTTTGTGATGGAATCCTCTTCGGGAATTGTAAAATGCTCATTTTTTTCTGCGAGTATTTTCGGTAAACCCCTGTTGATGATGAGCAACCGTTTCTCCCCTTCTCCAACGACAGGAGCGCGCAGGGAATTATGTTCGTGAAGTGAACAGGCAGTGCACTGTGCGGGATCTGTTGGAATGATCTTTTTCATAGTCACCTTAAATTGAGGAATAGAACTTCTATCCCTGCGGAAACGGTCATCCATATAGTCCTCAATATCGTTGAGAACTTTCCAGTATTCAGTAAATATCTGATTCTGATTCATATAACACCCTGTGTAAAAATAGTCCCCTTGCAGGAGCTGTAGGACCGGCTTGTGACCGATCGCATGACGAGAGGATTTCTTTCATTTTATCCTCATTTTCTCCGGCGACCGCAAGATTGATAATCGTCCCCGTGAGAGAACGGATCATCCTCCAGAGGAAGGCATTCCCGGTCACTTTGAACACGATAAAATTTCCCTCGGGATAAAAAGAAGCACTGAAAATATCTCTGACTTTAGATTCATTCTCATCTCTGGCTGCAGCAAAAGTCGTAAAATCGTGGACTCCGACAATGGGCGCAGCCAAACGATTCAATTGTTGTATATCAAATTTATCCCTGGTGAGATAACAGTAATTTCTCAAATGAGCCATCCCCGCATCACTGTGAAGAAGGTAATATTTGTAAACCCGGACTCTCGCATCGTATCTAGAGTGGAATTTATCGGGAACAACCCGGCTTTTCATTATCCGGATATCCCGGGGGAGGTGTGAATTGACAGCTTCGCGATAGCGCTCTTCGGGAATCGAAGAGAGATGACTGTGAAAATTAGCCACCTGCCCCGACGCATGAACACCCGAATCGGTTCTTCCGGATCCATAGAGAGGAACATCGACTCCATGTAGTGCCTTGAGAGCCTTTTCTATCTCCCCCTGCACGGTTCTACCGCTGTTTTGAATCTGCCAGCCCTGAAAATCTGTCCCGTCATAGGAGAGGTCCAGACGTATGTTACGCGTTTCCTTCAAGTGTTTTTATTTCCTTTTTAATCTTCCCATGGAGTTCTATGGCATTTTCAACGAGGGTAGAGGGTTTTGTCTTGGATGATTTTCTCATCCCCACTATCCGGGAAATGACTGTCATTGATGATTTAAGCCGTTCCAGACGGACAGAGACATCTTCTTTCTGACCATAGGAGTATTCGAGATATCCCGTAAGGTAAATAACCCCGTCATATCCATAATTGTTGTCTATATCAGGTCCGAAATTCCCTACATTTTCTATAGATTCCGTTCCTGTCTGTTCATATTCCACTATCTGTCTGTAGAAAAAAGAGGCTTTTCTATAAAAAACCCGCGCCAGATAATCAAAATTCTCATTTTTAATTTCCTGATCTATATGATGGCATAACCAGGCCGCTCTCAAAGTAGACATACCCTGCTTTAAAGTCGGAACAGTCTCAAGGGGAAACGAATCATAACTCACCAGAGCCAGAATATAGGAAGCAATCCCCGCCTTTAAGTCTCTGCTTCTCGTGAAATCCAGTTCGGGAAAGAGAGATTCAACAGCCGAAACCCGGTCTGACCGGGATTGTTTCAGCTTGAGTGCCGTTGCTCCATCAATTTCCGTAAAATCCTTTTCAAAAGCCGCCGTATAACACTCAGGACAAACTGTTACAGGATAAATAAGAGGATAAACCTTGCCATATTTCTGAGTCGGCTCATAAAGACGATGCATCTCAGGGGTGAGATTACCAGCATTCATCCTGCCGCCGCCGGACAGAAGATTTTCCCTATAGAACTCTGCATCGCATACAGGACAGACTGTTTTATTTTTTGCGTAAAATGAAATTTTTGCGATTTCAGCCATTTTCCACCTCTATTACAACTTGAGCAATAGCCAGATGTGCTTCATGGGATAAAGAAAGATGAACTTTCGGATTTTTCCCGCACCCTGACAGTATGTCTCTAATTGTATCATCAAATCGAAAATAAGGTTTTCCCTTATCATCTCTCAACACTGTTATCTCTTTAAGACTCAAACCTGACAAACCTGTTCCCAGTGCTTTTCCAAATGCCTCTTTTGCAGCAAAACCCGCCGCCAGAGACTGAACAGCTCCCCTTCCCCGGGATTTTATATAGACGATTTCATCATTTGAGTAGTATTTTCCGCAGAAATTGTCATCGTCAACCCATTTCTCAAATCGGGTGCAGTCTGCCAGGTCTATTCCCGTACCGAAAATCACCGTGCCCCTCCTTCATTCGCTTCAGAAATAGATACGACGGAGAACTCCACTTTAGTAGGGCTGTATGTGAGTACGGTCAGATCATCGGGTATATCAACCATTATAGGAAGATTGTAGGTTCCCGGATATCTTATGCGGGAACAGTCTATGGTGAACTGAAGATTCTGAAGATTGATCTTCTCTATTCTCTGCTGAGTTCCCTGAAGCTTGATCGTCGCCGTCGGGAGTATTTCGTTTATGAGAAGATTTTCGGGAAGATCTACACTGATAATATCGATTTCAGAGATCGATCGAATGACGATTTTCTCTGAAATAATACCGGAAAATTCAATGACATCCCCAACGAGAAATGAGAGGTCTTCACTGATATGAATCAGTCTCGAGCGTACGGAAAAATCTTCAAATCGCCCCATGAGGTCAATATCTTCTGTGGGAATAAACTGGAGATCCTCAACCTGAGAACGGGGTCCCGTGACTGTAACAGCCGAGGGAGAGATAAAATATTTCTCCATTTCATAACCCGCAAGGGGAAAACCGTTGAGTTTGGGCTGAACCACAATGGATCGGGTGAGCTTTTGTTCCAGATGCGTCCGTGCATATATGGGATCGACATTAATTTCCAAATTCTTGATATTGAGAGCGGAACCTTTTTTGCGAATGAGAATGGGAGCTTGAAATTCCCCTTCACTCACTTTGGATTTGAGATCTATATAGGCCTCCACATCCTCTTCGAGAACAGAGTAAATATCCTCTTCATTTCCTCTGATTCTAATCCTGACTTTTTCCACAGAATTGTCTACAGAAACAAAGTTGTTATTGATCTGTATTTCCAGAGGTATTGTGAAAAAACGCTCTTCCAGCGTATTAATTCTATAGAACTGCATAAGAACTATCGCAGCGACGAGAGAGAGAATTTTTACGGGCCAGTTGTCTATCAATCGGGCAAAAAATGATCTATTTAACATTAGACTGACTGCTCCTCTTTCATCTCTTCCTGGAATTGAAGTAGTTTTTTCAATTCCCGACGAATCTCATCTACTTCTAGATCGTAATAAATCGCACCATCATAAGAGAGAGATTTTGCTCCTGTCTCCTCTGATAAAATAAGAACCACCGCATCGGATTCGGAAGCCATTCCCAAACCGGCGCGGTGTCTAGTACCCAGACTTTTCAGCAGATCCGGCTCATTGGCCAGAGGGAGAAAACACCCGGCTGCAACAATTTTACCATTAGTGATGATAACAGCACCGTCGTGGAGAGCCGTATCGTGAGAGAAAATGGAAGTGATCAGATTGGTTGAGAGATCGCCGTTTATCTTTGTTCCCGTATCGGTGATATGTTTCAGTCCGACCTTACGTGAAAAGATGATGAGAGAGCCGCGACGCATCTTTGACAGGATCTCCACGGCATTGAGCACTGATTCCACCATAAAAGGCTTGGATCGCGACTGTAAATTAAACAGCTCGCCCCGGCCGATTGAAGTAAAGATTTTTCTCAGTTCAGGCTGAAAGACTATGGCAAGACCGATGACTATACCGGGAGCCAGCATCTGCAATATCCAGAGCATTGTGCTGAGTTTAAGAAAATAAGCCGTAGCGTAGATGAGCAGAATGATTACAGCACCTTTAATCAGCTGTATGGCTCTGGTCTCTTCGAGGATACTATATGTTTTATATATAATGACTGCCAGGAGGAGAATATCCAGAACAGGTCTGATAACATCCTGTACGAGAGTTATATTCGAAAATAGATTCATAAGAGCTCACTCATAACTTTTACCATATCGACAGTTTCACAGACATCGTGTACACGCAGAATATGCGCCCCCTTTATAATAGAAAAGGCATTGGCTGCCAGAGAAGCAGCAAGTCGACCCCCGGCATCCCGACCGGTGATGTCTCCGAGAAACCGTTTCCTCGAAAGACCGATCAGTAGAGGATAACCGAGCTCTTTCAAGCGCGGCGTAGCCTTCAGCAGGTCTATATTATCTTTAAATCTTTTTCCAAAACCGATTCCCGGATCAAGGATAATGTTTTCTCTTTTAATTCCCGCAGCTATAGCCAACTCAGCAGCACTCTGAAGTTCTTCACAAACTGAAGAGACGACATCTTCATAAAAAGGATCATTCTGCATATTTTCCGGTGTCCCTTTTTTATGCATTAGGATTACCGGTACACCCATTCGGGCGGCATATGGTGCCAACTCTGGATCATCGCTCAGTGCGGAAATATCATTGATGATATCGGCTCCGGCCTCGATCGCCGCCTGAGCCACCGTTTTTTTTCTTGTATCAACAGAGATAGGAATTGACATCTCTTTTCTAATCGCTGCTATAAGGGGAATGACTCTGCCCATCTCCTCTTCTGCTGACACATACAATGACCCCGGACGACTGGACTCACCCCCGATATCGAGAATGTGAGCTCCATCGGCGACCATCTGCCGCGCTGTTTTAAGTGCTTCGCCAAGGGCACTCTTCCGGCTCCCTTCAAAGAAAGAATCAGGAGTGCAGTTGATAATACCCATAACAAGAGGGGCATTGTCCCTGACAAGCTTTAAAAAATCCATATTACAGTCCAGCTTCCATAATAAGCCCTATGAAACGAGCTTTGCGTACACATCCTATGAAAACATCGCTCATTACAAACTTTTCTCTATTGTACTCGTTTTTACAAATTTTGCAGAAGTAAATTCTTTTGCTTTCAATCTGACTCCACGGGCTTTGACCCCTTTCACCAGAAATTTCTCTACAGGAAAAGTGTCTCCCAGGGATCTCATAAGACTCTGCTGTTTAAAATCCACAACAACGGAAACATCCACTTTTATGGAAAATTTAATAAATTTCCCTTCAGGGGGTATCAGATCATAACTCTTATTCATAATGAATTGAGTTATTTTACATCTCTTAATATAGGGAAAATCATTTTCAGTATTTCTATAGATCATTGAAAAAACTGTATTTTCCATGGTCTCTTTATCGGCAAGTCCGCAGTAGAGCATCCCTTTTCCGATAAAAGCTTTTCCCGGAACATTCATGGCTGAATAGGAAGCATCTTTTTTTACAACGATCACCTTGTCATATACCGAAGCGTCAAAGAGAACTTTTCCACCGGAAACATCATAACCGAGATAACCTGTATCGCTATTGTATTTCACTTTGAGGTTTTTCTGGGCGGCATCTCGAATATCTACTTTTTCAAATGAAACCAGTTCCGATCGTCTCAGGAACCGCTGTCCGTCGGTTTCAAGGATCCCCTTGAGAAAACCGATACCGTATTCTTTCAGATGTTTTAGATGATATCGAATCTCTTTCAGCCGGGCATTAATCTCCTGGATCTCTTTTTTCATCTTATTGATGTCGTAGAGAGAGATCCTGCGGATGGCAATTTTCAGCAATCGCTCGATATCTTCTTCGGTGATATCCCGTTTAATCTCTTTCAGAAATGGTTCAAAACCGGTTCGAACAGCGAGAAAAACAGCATCTCTCGTTTTCATCTCTTCGATCCGTTTATAGATTCTCTCTTCAATAAAAATACGCTCCAAATTGCGGGCGTGGAGTTTGTCGAGCAGTTGCCCCTCTTCCAGTTTCAATTCCTGCTTGAGTATTACCAGTAGTCTACCGGCGTGATAGCGAATGATTTCAGGAACGGTCATAATGACCGGATTTTGATCTTTTATAACAAGCAGGTTTGTTGAGATGGAAACCTCACAGTCGGTAAATGCATATAATCCGTCAACGACATCATTGGCATGAACTCCCCGGGGAAGTTTTATCTCAATCTCGACCTCTTCGGTGGTAAAGTCGTTTATCGCACCGATCCTGATTTTATTCTTACGGGCAGCAGATTCAATGGAATCCATTATTGATTCAGTGGTGGTTCCATAGGGGATCTCACTGATAACTATTGTTTTCTGATCCTTTGTCTCTATCTTAGCCCGGGAGAGGACCTTTCCATTCCCCTCATTGTAGTTGGAAACATCACAGAAACCTCCCGATATAAAGTCGGGATAAAGTGTGAACTCTCTCTCTTCAAGAACAGCTATCTCCGCTTCCAGGACTTCCACCAGATTGTGCGGGAGTATTTTTGTCGCCATACCGACAGCAATCCCCTCTGCACCGAGAATTAATACGAGAGGTATTTTGCAGGGAAAAACAATCGGCTCATTTCTCCGGCCATCGTAAGAAGGTTCAAATTCCGTAATGGGAGGATTAAACAATACTTTTTTGGTAAAGGGCAAAAGCCGGCATTCGATGTATCGGGCAGCAGAAGCAGGGTCTCCCGTGTAGAGATTTCCGAAGTTCCCCTGTTTATCGATAAAGAGTTCCTTATTCGCCAGATTGACAAGGGCTGAATAAATAGAAGCATCTCCATGAGGATGATACTGCATACAGTGTCCCACAACATTGGCGACCTTGTTAAATTTACCGTCGTCCACATCAATAAGAGACTGAATAATTCTTCTCTGAACCGGTTTAAATCCATCATCGAGATGGGGAATCGCCCTGTCTTTGATAACATATGATGCATATTCTAAAAAGTTTTCATCAAAAATTTTATTTACATAAGCCATTAAACCAGGTTCTCCATGATGTATTTTTTTCTGTCAGGTGTGTTTTTTCCCATATAAAACTCTAAGGTTTCGGGAATGCTTTTAATCGTTTTAACATTAACGGGAACCAGACGGATATCATCTCCGATAAACTGACCGAACTCATTGGGAGAAATCTCTCCAAGTCCTTTAAATCTTGTCACTTCGGGAGATGAGATGGCGTCGAGAGCCTTATCTCTCTCTTTTTCAGAGTAGCAGTAGCGGGTTTCTTTTTTATTTCTAACCCGGAACAGAGGTGTCTCCAGTATGTGGATATGTCCTGCTATGACCAGCTCCTCAAAATAGTTGAGAAAAAATGTCAGCAGAAGATTTCGGATATGAAACCCGTCGACATCGGCATCTGTCGCCACAACGATTTTATCATAACGGAGATTTTCAATATCATTCTCAATCCCCAATGCCATCATCAGGTTGTAGAGTTCTTCATTCTTATATATCTCCGTCCGTCTTTTCCCATAGGAGTTCCAGGGTTTACCTCGAAGGGAATAAATGGCCTGCAGGTAAACATCGCGGCATGAAACCATAGATCCCGTAGCTGACTGTCCCTCGGTGATGAATATTGTTGAATTTCGCCCCTTCTCCCCATCGGGAAGATGGTTTTTGCAGTCTTTGAGTTTAGGGATTTTCAGGCTGATTTTTTTAGCAGCGGCTTTGGCTTCTTTTTTGACAGAGTTGAGTTCCTTCCGGAGTTTCTCATTATTGACAATTCGTTCTTCAAGAGCCTTTCCAGCCTCTTTATTTTTATGGAGGAAATCGGAAACACCCCCTTTCACTTCATTGATAATCCAGCTTCTGATATCGGTATTGCCCAGTTTATTTTTGGTCTGACTTTCAAAGACAGGATCTTTCAGTTTTATGGAAATGGCACCGGTCATCCCTTCGCGCACATCCATACCGCTGTAGTTTTTATTATAAAATTCGTTAACGCCCTTGAGAAATCCTTCACGAAAAGCGCTCTGATGTGTTCCCCCGTCAGAAGTGAACTGACCGTTGACAAAAGAAAAATGATTTTCGCCATAATTACCCGTATGGGTGAAAGCGAATTCCATCATATCGCTGGTGTAATAACCAATTTCATAAGTAATGTCATCACCGACTTCCGCTTCTAACAGATCGTAAAGTCCCCGTTTTGATTCAAATTTCTGTTTATTGTAATAAAGTCTGAGATTTTTATTGAGACAGGCGTAATTCCACATTCTCTGCTCAATAAACTCTCCGACAAAAGCATAGTCTCCAAATATTTCTGTATCGGGAATAAAATCTATCAGCGTACCATTGGCAACACCTTCACACTTCCCTTTAGTCTCTTTTAAAAGTTTTCCACGCGAAAATTTGGCTTCAACAAATTTTCCCTCCCGGTGGGAACGGACAATAAAACTCGAAGAAAGAGCATTGACTGCTTTTGTACCGACCCCGTTTAGTCCGACAGAGAACTGATAGACTTCGTCGTTATATTTACCACCCGTATTGATTATAGAAACACAATCAACAACTTTGCCCAGGGGAATACCGCTTCCATAATCGCGGATTGTTACATGGTTACCCTCAATTACGGTTTCTATTTTTTTTCCGACACCTATGAGAAACTCATCTACCGAGTTGTCTATGACCTCTTTGAGAAGAATATAAATCCCGTCATCGGGGTTTGATCCATCACCTAAACGACCAATATACATACCGGATCTGAGGCGAATGTGTTCAAGTGAGCTTAATGTCTTAATTGTGCTTTCGTCATATTTGAATTGCTTCTTCTGTTCCATAAGCCTAAATAATACCAACTATATATAATTGTTGTAAAGCACACTCTCCACAGAGTGTGCTATGTTCGTCAAGGATTTGACTAAAGTCATTTTTTCTTCGAATAAAGCACACTCTCCACAGAGTGTGCTATGT
>JADGDJ010000173.1 GCA_016744925.1 Spirochaetaceae bacterium | reverse complement strand
ATATATATGTGTCCCCGACAGATACTGTCCAGCAACAGGCTTAAACAGCACAGGCAGCTGAATATAGAGAATAAAGCGCTCATTCGCTGTATCGTTGAGACTACATGATATATAGTTTCCATCACGGATCTCATTTTCATTAAGGGGATTGTATCTATAGGAATAATTATTGCGACTATCCCCCTCGAGATTGCGGAAGATTGTTATCATATCCAGAATAGTGGGATCGTCACTGAATACGATGACATCTCGAATTTTATATATAATTTTCATTATGCGAACAGATTCATAGAGAATCCGATGTATATTTTCACCGATCTGATGCCCGATGATTCTGGATTTGTCGTAAAAGGTTTTCCATTTGAGGGTTTCCATGGTGTGCTCTTTCTGTATGATCGGTATGATTACATCCACGAGCTTTCCAACAGATTCGATAAACATTTTTATATAGTGATGACTGAGTCTGTTAATTCTGGGATCGACATTGTACCAGCTTCTGCTCTTCAGATAGATAGTCATAAGAATGGGAACCATTTTTTCCCTATTGATGCCTATGTCTATGTCGTACTGAATAAATTCTTTGTTGCTATCCTCTACGGCCCGGTTGAGATCAGAAATGTCTTCAACTGAGCTGTGTTCTGTTCCATCAAAATCGAAACTGTAGGTTATTCTTCCATTGGCAAAACTGTATATACCCCTTCCGCTTTTGATGAGAATTATACATTCCTCAAGATCGAAAGGATTCCATGAATGGTATAAAAAAGTCGACACAATATCAAAAAAAAGTTTTCTCTTATTTTTATTTTTCATCCATATATCTTTGTCATAATTCTGCACAGCCGAGGCGTGAAAGAAATTTTGCAGCTGTTCCTGAAATATGAGCAATATTCTCAAACTGACCAGCTCAAGTAACTCAATAGCTGGTTCTTTATAAAATTCAACTGATAGAATCGTGTGCCCAATTCGAAATTTATAATTGGTAATACCCTCTTTTTCACCAACGACTGTAGAACCCTGATAGGTCAACAGACTCTCTGCCATGGGATCCAGATAACCGGAATTATTTTCTTTCATAGAGATTTTACGCCAGAGAACAGTATTCAATTTTCTCAGGATTTCTCTATCTTCATCATTGGAAAAACCTATGTGAAAACTTTCTATCGTAGCGTGTTTTGTCTTCTGGTTGACCAGCACTCGTTTCCCATCGAGCCTGACAAATCCTTTTTTTTGAAGCCGCTTGAATATGAGTTTAGATTTATCCCCAAAGGTTTTATAGAAGTAGTCCAATTCAAAAAACTCAATACATTGAGGCGGTTTTACAAGAGAGACATCCCGACTATAGGCATTTGTCCTCTTTACCTCGATATCACCATCGCCTCTGTGTCGAAAGGTGTGTTCATAAATTAAACGGATTCCCGGTATTGTCATAGAGAGCGATTCCACAGTATAGCTGTTGGAGTTTGCCGGTTGGTATAATTCTATTTTAGTGGATTTTTTCTGTCTTACTTCTTTTTCCATGGAGTTCATTGTACTTATTATCATATACTGGACCCAATAAGTTAAGAACTATTTTTGTGGGGATTCATGGATTTTACAATAATGAGCAAAACCGATGGTGCTGCTGTCATAGAAAAAGGCACTGATAAATACCTGGCAATCAATAGCGGTTTGAAAAATAAATCGTTTTTAGGGGTCAACACAAGTAAATTACAGGCACTCCCGGGATTGATAATAGACAATGAAGGTATAAGGAACTGGAAGCTTGAAGGGATTACAGAAATAGAGGGTATCACATACCATTACGGTCCCTTTCTCGAGGGGAAAACTCTGCCGGATCTGGAAATAACACCCCAGTTACTCTTAGAGCTGACAAATGCCCTCCTCATTATTAAAGATAACAAATTTCCAGTGAGGCAGTTCAGTATCAATTCTGTATTTAGAGCAAATGATGGGAAAATTCTTTTTTTTCCACCTCTTCTCATGGATTATCTCAACAGTCACAGAAGTGGAAAAGATAGCCTTAATATGATTGATCCCTGGAATAATCCCAAATTGGGAGGTAATGAAGGGCGTTCTTTTACCATTGCGGCCCTCGCCTTTAAATCCATAACCGGAGAACAACCATTCAATGGAGAAACGGAAGAAGAGATTCAAAAATTCATAGCCTTAAAGAGTTATAAATCTCCTCTCCTTTTTGAACCGGGATTAAAAAAAGAGATCGTAGACCTTATAGACTTGTCTTTCAGTGGTGAGGCAACTTTGAGTCAGTGGAAAGAACTTCTTAGTACCTGGATAAGAAAAGGTTCTGAAAATTCATCTATGTCAGTCCTAGAAAAAGAAAACATCACCCTCTTGGAAGCACAAAAAGAAAAAAAGCGAATTCGAAATAGAAACATTGCTGATTTCTTTCACAACAACAAAAATAAATTGATTATCGGCTTGGCCTCTGTTGTTCTATTGGCCGCTGTTCTTCAGGCTCCCATATCGAAATATCTAGCACCACCCATCACTCTTGGAATGTCACAGAGAGAAGTAATAGATCTCTATTATGACTGTTTCAGAACTATGGATACGGAAATACTTGAAGACTGCATAACCTCGAAAGCCGGCAAAGGGGATATAAACGAAATAAGCACCATATATGTCACTTCGAAAGTGAGGAGTTCCTATGAAGGATCCAGCGGGCTTATTTCGCCAGACCAGTGGATTCAAGAGGGAAAAAATCCCGTTGCACCCGGAGTGAACATATGGGGAATAACTGACTTGAAAATCAAAAGACTGACTGATGATTCATTTGAAGCCGTTTATACAAAATGGCAGCCCACGCCCAGTGATGATCCCGAGGACATTACCCCCCGGATGCCTGAGGGAATTGAGATCAAAGATGTTCTTCACGTATCAAGAATTAATGATGCCTGGATGATTGATCAGTTAAATCGACTTTATTAAACTATAGATATATATTTTTGATAAGATAAGCTTTGTATTTAGGAGATTTTAAGATTTTATGAAAATAGTGATCGTTATAGACAGCTGGGCTGAAGGAAATGGAGCCATTGTAGCTACAAAGAGAATGGTTGAAGAATTGGAGAGCCGTGGTCACAAAATCACAATTGTCACTACTGGTGAACATGAAGGAGATTTTTACACCGTTAAAGGTTTTTATCTTCCCACAGTGCGGGAATCTATGGAAAACATGGGTTTTCTCTTTGGCAAGGGAGATAAAAACACCTTGAGAAAAGCCTATGAAGGTGCTGATCTTGTTCAAATTCAGTTTCCATTTTTCATGGCTAGAAATGCCGTAAAAATTGCAAAACAAATGGGTATTCCCGTTCTGGGATCGTGTCATATACAACCTCAAAATATCATTTCGGCTATGGGTAAAGAAAGTGCATTGATGGAAAAGATGTTTTATGCACTTTTTAATTACTGTCTTTTTAAACAAGTAGATACAGTACATTGCCCTTCAGATTTTGCTGCCAATATGCTCGTTGAGAATGGAAGTAAGGCAGACATGCAGGTCATTTCCAATGGAATTCCCGGAGCCTACCAACCGGCTGAATACGATAGGCCACAATGGTATGGTGATGATTTTGTCATTATGAATGTCGGACGCCACGCAATGGAGAAAAGACAGGAACTACTCATAGACGGGGTTCTGAAATCAAAGTACAAGGATAAAATCCAGCTGCTTCTATGCGGTAAGGGAGAAGACTCAGAGAAGCTGAGAGAAAGAGGCCGGGAACTTCCCAACAAACCTCTTGTAGAATATGTTTCCATGGATGATAAACTTCTCTACCTGAACACAGCAGATCTCTACCTGCATTCTTCGGTTGTCGAACTGGAAAGTCTTTCCTGTCTCGAAGCCATAGGATGCGGACTCCCCTGTCTCATCGGAGATTCTCCCTACAGTGCAGCACCGCAATTCGCATTGGATAACAGGTTTATATTTGAAATGGATAATGCTGATGATCTCGCTGCAAAGATTGATTATCTTTTCGAGCAGAGAGAAATGTTGAAGGCTCTGAAAAAAGATATTCTTCAGATGGCAGATAAATACCGTTTTGATAAATGCATAGATCAGATGGAAAATCTCCACAGAGAAATGACTGGTTTAAAAAAAATAGAAGAGAATAGTAAATCTCAAATAATGGTTTAATTATATATGGAAGATAACGTGAGACCGGAAATCCCGGAAGAGAAAATTTTTGAAGTAAAGAACAACAACAAAAAAATAGATTTCAGCAAACCCTTTAAAATAATATATTTCGACTGGTGGTTTCACATTCTCACTCTGCCTTTTTATCTGCTCTGTATATTTTTTGTTTTCTGCAGTTCTTTTTATTTCAGCTTGAGAGTTTCCGGTAAAAAAAATATGAAAATATTAAAGCAGAGAGGCTGCATAACCATATCCAATCACTGCCATTATTTTGATACGGTGTTTGCCAACTATGTCCTTTTCCCCATGCGCCTCTATATTTCTGTTGTTCAGAGAAATTACGAAGTTCCCTATATCCGCCGGATCCTTAGATTTCTGAGGGCTTTTCCCATCCCCGGTGGACCACTGGGATTAAAGATGATTACCGGGCCTGTAGGAGAAGCGTTAAAAAGAGGATACCATGTACATTTCCTACCGGAAGGAGAGCTTGTTCATCTTAGCCAGACCATTCACCGCTTACGTCCCGGTGCATTTTATCAGTCCTATATCCATCAAGTCCCCCTGGTTCCCATGGTGTATATATTACAGAGACGAAGATTGTTCGGTAAAGAAATGGGTCCTAACTGGGTAACAATGAGGCTTGTATTTGGCGAAGCAATATATCCACCAGAATTAGTGGAAGGTACAGAATTCCCCAGAAAATTGTTGAAAGAGATGTCGGAGAAGGCAGCTTCATGGATGGAATTGACTATAGATAAACATCACAAAGGATCTCATGGAGCTGAATAATTCTTTACTGTCCAGAATTGTTAAGTCACTTATCAAATATCCGATTTTAGTCATTGCCATAGTGATTCTTTTCGTAGCAGCTGCGATTCCCGGACTATCTTATTTAAACATCTCAGTCAATATGGAAGACTTCTTCGTCGCCGATGATCCCATACTGGAAAATCAAAAAGAATTTCGCAGATTATTTCAAAACAACGACTTTATCGGTGTTCTCGTTGAAAACGACGATGTATTTTCCCGGGAATCTTTGGAATTGATAAAAGAAACGGGATTGAAACTTGAGGAATCAATCTCATTGGCCGGAACTGTTCTCTCCATCACTGAACTTGAGAATCTTCCCCTTGGGGGAAAAAGCTTTGCTTTTGATGGAAACAAACTGCTCTCTGATGATGAGGAAATTGAAGAGATTCGGAATTCCTATAGAGAAATTCCTTCTATCAACAATACTCTTTTCTCAAAAGACTTTAAGCAGGCATGGATACTGGTTCAATTAGACCCTTATCCTGTGGTTTCAGAAGGAGTAAAGGGTGAAGATCCTGCTTTTTCAATTGGGAAATCAGCCTATGATACTGTTCAATCTATTGATTCGGGACATACAGTCCTTACCGCTACGGGTGTTCCAGTCTACGCCTATCGAAAAGAAGCGGAAATGATGGAGGATCTCTTCAAGGTTCTTGCCATTGGAGCTCTGACAGCACTGGTACTATCAATTCTGATAATACAGAGTGTGCAGGGTGTTACCGGTGCTATTCTCGTTATTTTTTTGTCAGTTCTCTCTGTATTCGGCATTATGGGATGGTCGGGAAGTACTATAGACAGTGCTTTTATCTCTGTTCCCATACTTTTAACAATGGGTGTTTCCATTGGTTACACCGTTCACATTTCTCGTTTTTTTACACTCTATTTCCAGAAAACAGGAAAGAGACATGAGGCTGTTCTCTATGCTATACAGGAGAGTGGAAGACCTATTATTTTCACGGCATTTACAACGATAGTAGCCTTGATATCTTTCGCGTTTGTTGAGATTCGCCCCATTCAATGGGTGGGGATAAGCTCCGCATCGTGTATCCTCGCAGTTTGTCTTTTAACATTGTTTTTTTTCCCTTTGCTGCTTTCATTGGGAAAAGATAAAAAAATCGATCAACGGAAATCTCTTAAAAAAGCCAGGTTTGAACCGGTTCTCAATAGATTTTCCATATGGATAGTCAAATATGAGAAAATGATTATCATTCTCTTTATTCTTTCTCTTGTTTTTGCTCTATTTGGAATCTTACGACTCGAAATAGATTTTAATGCGGAGAAAATGATGGGAACTAGACTTCAACATATGAAAGATCAAATGCATATTGGACAATCGGAGATTGCCACCAGCGATAATATGGATCTCGTCCTGAAACTACCACTTGAGAGCCTTAAAACCCGAGAGATTCTCCTTGCTCTTGATGAATTAGAAAAAAGTATTCAAAAAATGCCTCTTGTAAAAAAAACGACGTCTCTGAACAGATTGATACGGGAGTTTAATTTTCTGAAAAATAAGAGAGAACCCGAATCAAACAGAATTCCGGAGAAACAATCCACAGTCCGGGGACTACTACTGTTTTATGAGCGCCTAACGCCTGAAACATTACGCGCCTGGGTCGATGAAGAGTATTCAACGACTCGTATATTTATAGAACTTTCCGATTTTTCATCAAAAGAGATCGCACAGGTTATTTCTCTCATTGAAAAGCAGGTTAAAACGTTGTTCCCCTCGGATACAGAGTTTTTTATGAGCGGTTCGACTTTTCAAATGGCCGTGATGAATCAGTACATTACTACAGGTCTTGTTCGATCGGTTCTCACAGCCCTGATAATGATTACACTTCTGATGATCATTGTTTTTAAAAGTATCAAACTTGGACTAATTGCGATGATCCCCAATGTCTATCCCATTCTCATAGTGGGGGCCATTATGGGTTATTCGGGAATACCACTGGAATTTGTAACTATGACGGTAGCCCCCATGATTATGGGTCTCGCGGTGGATGATACCATTCATCTCATCTCCCATATTAAAAAAGATTTATTAAAAACTGGAGACTGCGATGTGAGCATAAAATGTACCTTTTCCACAGTGGGTACTGCTATTACAGAAACAACTGTAATTCTCTGTCTTTCATTTCTCGTATTCACAGTTTCCGATGTCAACAGTATACGAAATATGGGAATACTCTCATGCTGCGGTATGTTCACCGCCTATCTGGCAGATATTTTTGTCACCCCCATACTCATCAGACAATTTCATCCGGTTGCTCCTGTCATAAGCAATACTCTATAATCGGTTTATGTTATTAATCCATCCACCACAGGTAAGAAACTGTGAGCCACCAGTAGCACTCGCTCATCTCGCGGGAGCTCTGATTGAAGCGGGAGAATCTGTCAGTATAATAGATGGGGCTTTAGAAGGATTTCTCTGGTTGACCTCACTCGAAGCCAAAGATCCATCGGACAGACAGGCTGCTAGAGTAAGAAGAAATAGAAAACGCATTCTAAAGTTTGAAACTGAAATATATTCAATTGATAGATATAAGAAACGCATTTCCGATATTAAACTTATGGCCTCTACAGCCGATGTCTCCGGTTCGGATCAAAATCGCGTAACTCCGGCTGATTTTGATTCTGAGATTTTATCCCCTTTGAAATCTGCTGATTTAACTCATAGCTGGAATCACCCTGAAAAAAACTATTTCTTCCCCTGGTTTTCGCATCGAATCAGAGAAGAACTAATTGATAAGAAACACAAACATATCGGCATATCCATAGCTTATATAAGTCAGGCACTCACAGGTCTGGCCATGTGCGGATGGATAAAAAAAGAATACCCTCAGATCCCTATTATCCTCGGTGGAAGTCTTATCAATTCATGGATAAAAGGTCCTTCTCCCATGGATTTCCTTCACCTGATGGCTGATGAGATACACCATGGAGAAGGTGAAAAAGCGATTGTCGAATTTACCGGTCGAGAATACAAAGGTCCGGGAACTCCTGACTTTCTTAATTTATTCGATAGGATTGATACGGATAATTATCTGAGCCCCGGGAGAATCCTCCCCTATTCTGCAGCCTTAGGATGCAGTTGGAGGCGTTGTACATTCTGCTCTGAGACCTATGAGCAAAATCCTTATTGTGAAAAGAAACCGTTTTTAGTTACAGCACAGCTCAAAAAACTTACTGAGAAATACAATCCCGCACTTATACACCTCTGTGACAGTGAAATAAGCCCAGAGTTAATTGATGAACTGATAGAGAATCCGCCAGGTGTTGACTGGTATGGTTTCAGCCGTTTTCTCCGGGCAATGACAGATTTGGATTACTGCCGAAAGCTCGCCGCTTCAAGGTGTACCATGTTGTGTCTTGGACTGGAATCGGGAGATCAGGAAGTTCTGAATAAACTTAAAAAAGGGATAAAACTGGAGATTGTCTCTAAGATATTAAAAAACCTTAGAGAAGTTGGCATTCTCACATATGTATATATCATGTTCGGTACTCCCGCAGAAAATAAAACATCCGCTTTAAAAACGAAAGATTTTATAGAAGAACATTCCGAATTCATTAGTTTTCTTAATGTTTCGATATTTAATATGCCCATTGGCAGCCATGAGAATGAATTGGTCGATTCAATGGAATTTTACGAGGGAGATCTGGCGATTTATAGAAATTTTAACCATCCCGAAGGATGGAGTCGTGGAATGATTCGCCAGTTTATCGAAAAAGATTTTCGCAAGATCGATGCTATCGGAGAGATTCTGAAACGAACTCCTCCCATTTTCACTTCGAGCCATGCTCCTTTTCTTTTTAAACTTCTCAATAAATGATCAGAAGTTTACTTAACAATGTATTTTGCAATGATAGTTGGCAGAAATACTAACATTCCCACTATCAGATATATAATAAGCATCTTAAACAGCCCTCTTATTTTTACACTTTCAGTGTTTCTGTAATTATAATATATAACACTTAAGCCATAATATTAAGACCTAAGTGCAATAATTTTAAATTCTTTCAATAAATTTGATTATTCTTCCTTATGTTTATAAAGTATAAGCATAAGGAAGGAGATTTCAAAATGAATTTAAGTTTGAGTGTAGAAATACAAGGTTCTAAAGAAAAGATATGGCAGGTGATAACGGATATAAGTGGATCGGTAGAGACTATAAAGGGAATTGAAAAAATAGAGATTCTTGAAAAACCTGAATCAGGTTTCACTGGACTCAAATGGAAAGAAACCAGAACAATGTTTGGTCAAACAGCAACTGAGGTGATGTGGATTACAGGTTCGGAAAAAAACAGTTGGTATGAAACAAGAGCGGAAAGCCATGGCGCTGTTTACACAACAAGATTTGAACTGTCAGAACAAGCCGATAATACAGTTTTAACGATGATATTCGGCGCTGAAATAGTTTCAACTTTCTCCAAATTTATAGCTCTCTTAACAGGTTGGATTTTTATCGGTGCTACAAAAAAAGCACTCCGGGAGGATCTCAATGATATAAAAGAAGCTGTCGAAAAATAATTAATTATATTATCTCTTTTTCTTATTCCTTCTTTTTTTAGGTGGCTTTATATTGATCCCTCCGAGTAAAATAAAACCATGCAGCTTTATTGTAGGTTGATCCGGGTAGTGATCACCGGGGAGTTTATTCTCGATACCACCAAGTATGGGGATGCCGCTCACTTCGACATTTATACCGGGAGGAACAATCAAATCCAATCCTCCCACTACACAGAAAAATTCAAAATCGGTCACTCCCGGAGCCAGTTCCGCTTCTGAAAAATCCAGATCGATACCTCCCAAAAAGACGAGGACTTTATTTTTTCTGGCAGGTTTCCACCTCCCCTTTCGATTGATACCGCTGAGAATTCCCGTAAAAGTTTCCTCTTCACGAATAGTTCCTGAATTTACAAAACTCTTATC
>JADGDJ010000172.1 GCA_016744925.1 Spirochaetaceae bacterium | reverse complement strand
GACGAGGATATCAACATTCATATTGCACTCCGGACAACAGGGAATTTCCGATCTGATTCTGAATCAGAAAAAATCCGCTGGATATTCCATGCTGCCTATGTGTCATTGATCAGAGTCCTCTCTCTTCTCTGTTTTTAACGAGAAAAGTAGCTACCTGAGTTCCATTAGATCCCCGCCCGAAAGCCTGATCCACACCGTAATTCAAAGCTATTTCCGGAGAGACTTGTGTACCTCCGGCGCAGACCATCAGTTTTTCTCGAACACCCTTTTCTATGCAGTAATCATGTATCTTTTTCATATTTTTGTAGTGAATATCATCGTGAGATATTATTGTTGAAGCAAGAATGGCATCAGCATCGAGTTCAATTGCCGCATCGACCAATTTCTCGATAGGGCAGGAAGTTCCCAGATAGTGAACTTCAATACCGAACCTTTCAATTCCACCATGTTTTATATCGATCACTTCACGGAGACCTACAGAGTGTTCATCTTCACCAACTGTCGCGGCGACAATTTTCATAGGTTTGGCTTTAATCGCAGTACAGAGTTCTTCAAAAGACATGATTTCAGGAGCCGGTGGCACAACAAGAGTATCGAGGTTGATGCTATGCTGGAATTTTCCTTTGATTTCCACTCTGGTTCCCTCGGCGGCCTGCATCACTTCCGTGTGAATAACTTCCACTTCTTCAAGTCCCATTTTTTTACCGACTTCGATTGCCGCAAAATAAGCAGTTCTCTCATCGGTGGGGAGAAACATAGTGGTCTGGACAACACCATCGCCAAGCCATTCCATTTCCGGTTTGACTATATTTTTTTCTCTGTACTCTTTTGTCTCTTCCATTCGAACGATGACATTATCCACGTCATCAAGCTCATCGATAAAAATAATTTTTTCAGGCTTTTCAAATGTTCCGCCACCAATTAATGATGAAGGATCTTTCACCGCGGCTTCGCCATACTGCTCGAGATTGTTGTATCCGAAATGTGCCGTAACAGGAGCCATATAATCTTCCGCTCTGTCATAAGTTGTTCCGGCACCGATCCCACCATCGATGTGCCGAATTATGGCATCATCGTTTCTCTCGGGATAATAACCTGAATCGACGAAGAACCCCTGTTCAACAGCGTTGAAATATCCACCGGCTTCAATCATCTCTTCGAGATAAAGAACAGATCTTTCTTTCAGTTCACGGACTTTGTCTGCCAGTTCACCTTTGTCTCTTTTGATTTCCAGCATTTCGGTCAAACCATCCATTCCGGCAAAGGCCTGATTGGCTGTATCGGTCCCTTCCATGTTATAGATATGCCAGGGAACATTTCGTCCTTCATCGGGAGTGATAGTGGACTGGATTTCCGCTCTGGTCATTTTTGAAATGAGAAGGTTGAGTGTATGAGTTACAGTAGCTTCTCGTGTGGAGGAGCCCATATATTTTGTATTCTGCTGCGCTCTCATTTTGTATTCTGAAAAAACTTCACGCAATGCCACGGCATAGGGAAGGTCCAGCCGCATACAGGGCGCAGGAGGTGCTGTTGGAGGAACAGTAGAGAGACAGATATCCTCTTTTTTCATTCCCACTTTCACTGAAAACATAGAGTTTATACCGTGCTGAACCATTAGTTCGGGCATCACTTTCCAGGCATCACGAGCTGTAGCATTGGCATTGTGCGCCCCGTCAATCTGAGCGATTCCCGCCCAGGCCATAACCTTTTTGGCGACAGCCGCATCGACAAAAGAGCGTACCATATTGATATTTCGATAGAGGACATTGTACTGAGGGTCCTGATGTGCTCCATTAACCCCCTCTTCAGCAAAAAGAACAGCAATTTCCGGTCCTGCAACACCGCTGACATAGGAATGATAATTGATGGGTCTCCCCACTTCGTCCTCTATCAGATCGAGGGCTTTTCGCTGAGCGCGGAGCTGCTTTCTGGAAATGGGAACACCACCGATCCCCTGGGGAGTCCCCTCGACAAGACCATCCATATGACTCTGTCCGGCAGTTCTGATGACCATAAGGTGATCGGCTCCATGCCAGGCTGCCATTCTCATCCTTCGAATATCATCTTCAAAACGGCCCGAAGCGATTTCTGTGGTGATTGTACTCGTGGGCTGGGGAGCAATATCATCAAAGAAATGCCCCCCCGGTAGAGGTTCCGCCTGTTCCAGATTCTCTGCCATATCATAAAACTCAAATTTTCCAAGCTGTCTTTTCTGACCGGCCCCTTTTCTCCAGACCCAATGTCTTCTTCTAGGTCTATAATTCTCCAGGTCCTTAAGGATCTCCGGAACATCGATTTTTACATTTTTATCCAGTTTTTTCATTACTTACCTGCCTGAAAAAGAGAAGAGGTGTCTTCCCAGAGTTCATTATCTGCGAGTTTAAGCCCAGCTTCCCGAATATCCATCCCTTTAGCCTGAGACAGTTTATAAACAAGATGCCCAGCGCCGTGTTCAAGGAGGTTTTTATCAATAGCCCCTTCGACAATGGCTTTACTCTCAATACTGGAAAATCCCATTCTCAGAAGTACAGACCTCTCAATGGAAGGTGATGTGTGCTTTGATGCCATATTCACAATGGGATCCATCAATTTTCCGCAGAGTTCCCAAAATCTTTCTTCTAACTGTTTCTCTGTCAGATCCTTCAGATGTTCTCTTCGTTTATTAAAATCGTCTTGCCTTTCCACCTATTCCCTTCCTCTTAAAGATTGTATGATCTTCTCTACTTCAAGTTTACTTACTTTAGTTTCTTCGGCCATATACTGAATATCTTTTTCACTGACCTCTTCTGCAATATCTAATTTAGCCATACAGTTCCTGATGTACGATTGTCGGATTTTATCCAGATCAAGATCAACGGCTTTAATCATCGAAGGATGCTCGGGAAGGATAATCGACTTACCGGGTACTTCTTCAGCAGGATCGCCGAATCGCAGTTCTATTCCATTTTCCCGGGCAAATGAAAGTTGAGGCTGAATGTGTTTTCCCGCTCCGGTGTACTCTGTTTCCTGAACGACAATGATCTGATCTTCATCCATCTCACGGGAGATAGAAAATGCTGCTGCAAGGGAAACATTCCCCGCTGGACCTCTTTCAAGACCTTCGATCTGAGCCAGAGTTTCTGTCATATAAAACACCTCACCCTGGCGAACAGTCACATAACGGTCCATATATCGAAGCGGCCGTCCTGCTGAGCGGGGGACATCGGATCTGTCTGGATTCGTAGCGAAGGGGATTCCAAATCCCGTATGGCCCGTAGTAAAGGATTTTTTGTTAAACTGCTTATCACTGGCCATATGAAGCCCTTTTAAATCAACACTGGCACCGACAATGGTTGTGCCCTCTGCGCCGGATTTAATCAAACCTCTCGCCGTACCGGTAACATTACCGCCTCCAGCTGTGGTCACTACGACAACATCGGGATCTCTGCCAACTTTTTGTCTCATCTGTTCCGACAATTCTGAGCCGAGAGTTTCCACTCCGGCAATTCCGAAGGGAGTATAGAGTGATGCGTTGAAATACCCAGTCTCTTCTAAGAGCTGGAGAAAATTATAAAAGAGTTCCGGTCCCACTGAGAGCTGAACAACTTCTGCTCCATAGGCCTCACATTTTCGTGCTTTTTCAATGATTTCCGGCTGCCCTTTCCACATTGAGTCGTAACACTCCTGAACGATAATGCATTTTAATCCCAACATGGCCGCCTGACTGGCAACCGCCGCACCATAGTTTCCGCTTGTTGCAGCGATGACACCTTTATAACCGAGCTTTTTTGCGTGATACACGCTAATGGCAGCTCTTCGAGCTTTAAAACTTCCCGATGGATTGGCCGCTTCATCTTTTAAAAAGATTCTGGCCCCTTTACCAGCGGGAGCTGTCTTTCTGCAAAGTTCCGTGAGGTTTTTCAGTTCATATACAGGAGTGTCGCCCACCCCGGTAGAACGTTGAATCTCTTTTATTTCATCGAGAGAATAACCGACCTTCTCCATCATCCCTTCATAATCGAAGGCGATAGAGCCCGATTCGAATTGACTGTAATCAATCTGAATGGAACTCTTCATTATGGCGCTTTTTCTCGCCATCACTTCATTGTATCCCATTCAAGATCCCCTTCACCTGTCTCCCGATATGGAGAATTTCAGGTATACACTTCCCCCAACCGTGGTTGAATTGAGGATTGATCTCAATCATCTTTCCACTGAGAGTCCGACCGATTATTGTTTCCACATTGACTTCATCGCCGACAGAGGCAAAATCATCGAGTAAAAATCCCTTATCCCACATCTCGAATGGAACCTGCTTTGTATCATCGGGAACCTGTGGCGCCCTCTCATCAGAAGTGAGAATCACTTTGTGGATTCGAACCCAGTCACCTTTTTTCGCATTCATTTTCTACCTCTCGATCAGGTCTCTGACATCACCCATAATAGCTCGCGGCACCGGCAAATCGATCATTGTTTTCAGCCCTGCTCTGGAATTGATTACCTGGGGAATCATATTCACACACATGGCGATCGTTCCGATTCCTCCAGGGATTTCCGGTTTGATAGCCATATCGATGTTGGGGGTTCCCTTGATTCTGATATAGTCTCCCGTATCAGTCCCCTCTAATTGAGGTTCTACCTGCTGAGGATGAATCATTCTGATTTTTTCCTCTCCACCCACATATCCGTATCCTTTCATACTGCATCCTGCAATATTTCCAGGTTGAACTTCCACATATTTTGTTTTTCTGAACACTTTGGATACGATTGGTTCCATAGACTGCTTGACCGGAGCACTCAACTCCCATCCGATGGCACTGGCTATCATTCCCACAGATTCATTGAAACCCACATGGCCCGCAAGAGTATCGTTTTTAACGCCCTCGGCAAATTCTTCCTGAGTGATTCCTACTCCCTGCTCTTCCATAACGGCGGGACCGAAGGGAGAGAGACTATTCACCCTTTCCGCTTCAATTTCATCGACGTCTATACAGGCACCGGTCAAAGCCACAACAAGAAGGTCCATAATCAGACCGGGATTGATTCCCGTCCCCAGAACAGTAACACCATTGTCTTTGGCAATCTGATTTAACTGCTTTGTAAGCTCCGGCTCTGAGGCCTGAGGGAAAGCCATCTCTTCGGCAGTTGAAATAACATTGAGTTTATTTTCCAGAAGAAATTTTATTTTATCAAAAGCTTTTGCCGTAAAAGAATCGGTAGCTAAAAGAGCAATATCGACGCAAGATTCACTAACGAGAGATTTGATATCACCATTGATAATAACATCCGGTCGGCCGTCTCTCTTTTCACCGAGGACTTCAAAAATGCTTTTTCCCACACGGTCGGGATGCATGTCACAGACTCCGGCTATTTCAATCCCTTTTTTCTTCAAGAGCATTTCGGCCATTCCGCTACCCATTGCTCCAAATCCCCATAACAATACTTTAATATTTTCCATAAAATTTCTCCAATATAACGACTGCCTCAATCTATTACTACTGCAATAGTAAAATAAGTATAAACGACCTTGTATAGGTGTCAAGAAAATAGTGCATATTTTCAGTTGATTTAAATAATTTTATTGACTTACAATTTGCATATGCACTAAACTTTTGGATAGATTCAATTCTGGAGAGGATAATATGAAAGAATGCAAAAATTTAACGGGATGCCCTTTTTTTAATGACAAAATGGCAGAGAAGCCGGCTTTGGCTTCAATGATGAAAAAAAGGTACTGTCTCGACGATAGTACTTCATGCGCCAGATACATTGTCTGTGAAGCGCTGGGAAAGGAAAATGTGCCGGAGAATTTATTTCCTAACATGACCGCACGGGCAGAGGAATTAATTACAGCCCAGATTCATTCAGTATAAATCGATCATAAAACAACTCGCCAGGTCCTCAAAAATGTAAGGAGGAAAATCTATTAGTGATTTTCCTCACTTTTTACTTTACAATAAATCCAATTAAAATATACTCCAAAATGTTTTTGACTAAGGATTCTGAGCCTTTATAGAATATCTGTATTCAAACGGCAGAATTCCTGAAGATGAAGTGAGCAATGCATATATTAAAAGGATAAAAACATGAGCACAAACAGAAGAGCGACAAGAGTTACTATTCATTTGAAAAATATAAACCACAACCTGAACTGCATTAAAACTTTAATCGGTGACAATAAAAAAATCTGTGTAGCTGTTAAAGCCGATGCCTATGGCCATGGTGCTGTGAATGTTTCTAAAAGAGCTCTGGAATGGGGAGTTGATTTTTTAGCTGTTGCAACAGTTCCCGAAGCGATTTTCCTCCGAGAAGCGGGAATATCTGCTCCTATTATTCTCTTCAGCATTGCTCTCAATGCTGAGATACAACAAATTGTAAAATATGATCTTACACCCTTTGTTGCAGATTCAGACTATGTGAAAATTATTAGGAACGAAGCAATAAATCAGAACAAAAATATAAACCTCCACATAAAGATTGATACGGGAATGGGCCGAATCGGAGTAGAACCTCACAAAACCGCAGCTCTGGCAAAACTGATAACAGAAAGTGAGAACATCAAACTCGAAGGAGTGTGCACTCATTTCCCCGTTTCCGACAGCTCCGTTCAGGAGGACATAAGATTTACAGAAAATCAGATAAAACTTTTCAAGGAGACGGTCAACACAATAAAAGCTGAGGGAATTGACCCAGGAATACTACATACAGCCAATTCTGGTGCAATCATTGCACATCCCGATGCCCATTTTGACATGGTGAGACCGGGCATATGTCTATACGGATACTACCCCGATCAGAAAATGGATAAAACCACTGCCGACTTCAAGCCGGTTATGGAATTCAAATCAAAAATTGTCTTTCTGAAAAAGGTAACAAAAGGGACAAGTATCTCTTATGGGAGAACATGGGTTGCCCCTGAAGACACTTGGATAGGAACTATACCGGTGGGATATGCCGACGGTTACAACAGACTTCTATCATCAAGAGCTTTTGTTCTTATACAGGGAAAGCGATATCCCGTTGCAGGGAGAGTGTGCATGGATCAATTTATGGTGAATCTCGGTCCGGAAACCGATGTGAACGTTTTTGATGATGTAATTCTCTTCGGTCCCGCACCAGAAGCTCCCGACGCATCAGAGATAGGAGAAATAACCGGAACAATCCCCTATGAGGTTACTTGTAATATAAACAAGAGAGTCCCCCGGGATTACAAAATGTAGCAAACATAAAGTTACACAGCGGTTATTTCAGAATCATTAATTCTTTTAATTCTGCAATTACTGGGATTTAAACCTGTATATTTTTTAAATATTCTTGTGAAATAATTTGGATCGTTGTATCCACATCTTTTTGCGATTTCCACAATTTTCAGATCTTTATTTTGGAGAAGTTTTGCAGCTTCTCTCAATCTGACTAATGTTAAATAATGTCCAAAACCCTGTCCTAAACTCTTCTTAAAACATTCTGAAAAATAATTCTGATTCATCACTGCAACAAATGCGGCATCACCAAGTGAAATATCCTTATGATAGTTTCTCTGAATAAATTCTACGGCACTATTGATTCTCAAATCTTTGATCGAGGAAACTTCACCAGTGGCGGAGAATATAGAATTGAACTGATTGATTTTATCAAGATTACCTGCGGCTTTACAAAGTAATTTATAAATGGAGTCTTTTTCTATGGGTTTAAGCAAATAATCCATTGCTCCATTCTGCAGTGCTTTTCTGGCATATTCGAACTCTGCATAACCGCTGATGATAATTGATTGTATACCGGGATACTCCTGTTTCAGTTTTTGTAACATTTCCAGACCACTCATTCCGGGCATCTTGATATCAGTGATAATAATGTCCGGTTTTAGACATCGGCAATTATCCAACCCTTCAAGACCATCCTCAGCCTCGCCGAGAAGTGTAAATCTATCATCATTCTCAGGGAGATATGAACGTATAAGACTACGGATCCAATACTCATCATCTACGATAACAATACCATAAGACATCTACTGTTTCTCCCTATAAACATTATTTGGGAAATTCAATGTAACAATGATCCCCCCTCCATTCCTTTGTTTGATCTCTAAACCGGAGGATAAGCCAAAATGAAGCTTCAATCTGGAATCGACGTTGTAAAGTCCGACACCATGACCGGCAAACTCTTTTTGCATAAATTGATCCTTATAGAAAGAATTATTCAGTTCATCAATTTTTTCCTGATCGACCATAGGGCCATTATTCTCAATAGATATAATAATATTTTCACCGGATATAACCCCTGAAATCAAAAGAAAACCCTCTTTTCGGCAATCCTCAACACCATGCTTGAATGCATTCTCAACGAGGGGTTGCAGTATAAGTTTTACTATCGGACTTTTTAGAATATGCTCATTGATATTATATTCCACACGGAATCTGTCTCCAAAGCGGTATTCCTGAATTTTTACATAGTGTTTAACATTTTCCAGTTCATCTGAGACTGAAACCAGCTCTTTACTGCCAATACTGTATCTGAATATTTTTGCAAGTGATGCCGTGATATTCACGACATCCTTATTGCCCTTCGCCTGGGAGATGCCACGGATTACATCGAGGGTATTGTACAGGAAGTGAGGATTTATCTGTGCCTGAAGGGCATTAATCTGGGCTTTATTTCTTTCCTTTTCTTTTCGCGAAATATTGCTTACCAGGATCTGTAAATGATCATTCATCCTGTTGATCCCTCTGACAAGGGATCGTAAATCGGTATTCGATCCTTCGGGCAATCTCTGGTTAAAATTCCCCCGCCCCATCGTTTCCATCGCATCAAGAACATTGTTTAATGGTCCAGTTATTCGTCTGGAGATAACAATAGAAAAAAACACTGAGAATATAAGTACAGATAAAATAAGGATTATGTAAGTCCAGACACTCAACATATTTTCTGTAAGGAACCTAACGGGATGAATATATGAAACTAAAGTCCAGTTGAAATTCTCTAGAGGAAAGGAATATTTCTGCATTTTATCTGTATTGGAGAAATTATGACCGGTTTTCTCAATGGAAGTAGCAATTATCTGCTGATTTTCATCGACTATCTGTAAATACCCATTATCATTAAGAGGATAATGATCGAGTGTTTCAGAAATAAGTTGTTCATCGAGATCTATCTGGATAATTGCGCTTTTATCCTTATTCCCCATTCTACTCACTTTCCGAATAATACTGATTGTCCATGGTACAGGATCACTAGTGGAAGCAACAGAATAAGGGGCTTTGTGCAGTGGAATTATTTTTAACCCGTAATGCTCATCCTCAAGTTCTTCGAGCCATTCTGAAGAGAGCAGTTCATCCCGGTCAAACTCTATAAGATTCGAATACACTCTATATTTATTGTCAATAATATAAATGGCATGAACAAAAGGGAATGCCTGGCGCAGTGTATCAAGATAACCATTTAAATTCTTTATATATTTAATCCTGTCCAGAATTGGTAAATCTTCATACTGATAAAAAAGAGGTGATGAAATTGAGTGAATAATCAGTTGCTTCTGTGCAATAGAAATATCTTCAGCGAGGTAATCCAGCTTACGGCCGGCCTGTCGAACCAGTTCCCGATTATAACTGATTTTTTCATCTTCGAGAAATACCTTTATCTGACAGCCTCCATAGAAACCGACAATTGTTGTCGTGAGGAAAGCTGTCAGTAACAAGGATGCCAGGATCTCTTTTCTTATTGTTAATCGGGTCAATATTTTATGGAAACGGTGCTGTAATCTTTTTAATATAAACATCAATATTTTCCAGAGGTTTTTAGCAGCACCCTCAACAACAAGGTGCTGCTAAAGCTTAATCTTTCAGTTTCATCTGTTCAAGCAGGTGATGTATTTTTCTATCTGATTCATACCGGGAAAGTTCATTTTGCCATACCGTTTGATATTGAAAATATTCTTC
>JADGDJ010000171.1 GCA_016744925.1 Spirochaetaceae bacterium | reverse complement strand
CATTATTAGTTTGCTTCTTTCGATGCTGCCTTCACACTGAATAAATGAGGAGCGAGACTCGCAGCTCCGAACAATAAATAAAAACAAGCGCAGCGCAAATTGCTCAATGACAATTTAAAGCGAGACTCGCAGCTCCGAACATGAACTCCCATATTCGGGAGTGAACAAAACACCGAAGGTGTTATCATAATTCAAGCGAAGTGCGACTTTCTCATGTTCCTGCAGATATTATTTCTTACCTGCAGACTTCTGCCTATGCTGTCTACGGACCTCATACATCAATATACCTGCCGCAACGGAAACATTGAGCGAATCCACATGGCCATCGGTGGGAATACTTACAAAGCCATCACAATGTTCACGAACAATACGACTCATCCCCGTTCCCTCGCTGCCCATTATAATGACTGTTCTCCCATCCAGGTTCAGATCGTTGCAGTCCTCCCCGTTCATATGAGCTCCATAAATCCAAAACCCCTTCTCATTGAGCTGTTTCATGGCCCTTGTCAGGTTGGATACTGTTGCCACTGGGACCCAGTTATTAGCTCCGACGGAGACTTTGGTTACCACAGCACTGTCAGATGCGGATCTCCTCGATGGGACGATGACAAGGTCTGCATAGAACTGATCTGCCGATCGGAGTATGGCTGCGTAATTGTGAACATCGGTTATACCGTCAAGAATAACGACAAGGGCATTCTCTTTATCAAAGGTTCTCAGAAAAGAATCCAGGTCGACTTCAGTACTCTTGGCAGTAGATTTCCCCTCTAAGGCAAATCCCTTATTTCCAGGACACAATCGATCCAATTCAGCACTTGAAACCTCTTCGACCGGTACTGCTGACTTCAAAGCCAGTTCTTTGATCTGATCCATTCTTTTATTTTTTTTTGAAATGTAGAGTTTTCCTGAAAACTGTTTCTTTTTCAGTGCCTCTTCAATACCGTGAAATCCGGTTATATAATCACTCATCTGATCCGTATTCCTTTATTACATCAATTTGTCCGTCGAAATCTGTGTCTCTCTCATAGGATTTCATAAAAGTCCCCTCTTTGAGGTGAACCCATATATCTATTTCACCATCGCCGTTGGAATCCAATTCCTGACGCTCCAGCCCTTCTTCCCCATAGAAATAATAGGTGTCTATTATTCCATCTAGATCAAAATCATACTCTTCATAATTCGTTTTCCCTTCTGAATCAAAGCGGATAACACGATCAACAACTCCATTGAAATCAGAATCGACCTCTATTCTCATGGCACCATTTGAAAAATTTTCTATCCACTTATCAGCCTGGCCGTCTTCATTAGTATCATAAGAACTGACCGCCTGACAGAGAAGCGGAGTTGAAAGAAAAAGAACCGCATAGAAAAATCTCTTCATACACATACCTCTTCTTCATTTTCGGCAGTAGAAATAAATTATCAACGGCAATGTTGCAAAATTAAATTCAGGTGACTTTATCAAATTCAGAAACAGCTCTATACTTTTTCTGTGAAGGTGAAAAATGAAATACAGAAAATTCGGTACACTTAACTGGCGGGTTTCCGCATTGGGATATGGTATTATGAGAATGCCTCTTATTGATAATGAAAGAGGTATTATCGATGAAGAGGAATCCCTGTTGATGATCCGCGAAGGTATAGATCGGGGAATTAACTACATAGATACAGCCTACCCCTATCACAACGGTCAAAGTGAACCACTGGTCGCAAAAGCTCTGAAAGACGGATACAGAGAAAAAGTGAGAATCGCGACCAAACTACCTTCAATGCTCATTGAGGAAAGAGCCGATCTCGATAAATACCTCAATGAACAGCTGGAGAGACTCGAATGCTCTTATATCGATTTTTATCTGCTCCATGCTCTCAATGAAGTAAACTGGAAAAAACTGAAAGAGGTTGATATTTTCTCATGGCTGGAAGAGAAAAAAGCCGAGGGAATTATAAAATATACAGGATTTTCATTTCACGATGAATATCCCCTGTTTAAAGAGATATTAGACAGTTACGATCAATGGGATATCTGTCAGGTCCAATACAATTTTATGGATAAAGATTATCAGGCTGGAATGAAAGGGATCCGATATGCCGCCGCAAAAGGTCTTGCTGTGGTTGTCATGGAGCCATTAAAGGGTGGTCAGCTGGCCTATAAATTTCCCGATAGTGTTCAGGATGTTTGGGGAAAATCTGACCATTTTGCCGGACCTGTTGAAAGGGCTATGGCCTGGTTGTGGAATCAGGAGGAAGTATCAGTTGTTCTCAGTGGTATGAGTGAAATGGAACATGTTATCGCAAATGCAGAAATAGCCGATATGCACGATGTGAATGAATTGTCAGATGAAGAACTGGAACTTTATGACGACGCTGCCGATGCCTATAGGGCTCTATCGCCTATACCATGTACGGAATGCGGAGAATGTATGCCCTGTCCTTACGGAGTGGATATTCCCAAGAACTTCGAACTGTATAACGATGCGGTTATGTACGGCTCTTATGATCAGTGTAGTGAAATCTACAGAGTCTGGTTCGATCCCAAAGTTCGTGCTGCTAAATGCACAGAATGCGGAGAATGCCTTCCCAAATGTCCCCAGAAGATCAAGATTATCGAGAGTCTGAAAAAAGTCGACCGGGAACTGGAAAAAGAAATATAGTGAAAATCGTGTTACAGCGCGTATCATGGGCATCGGTCTCGATTGAGGAGAAAATAAAAGGTTCCATAAACCGGGGCCTTCTTCTCTTTTTGGGAATTGGTCCGGAAGATACAGAAAGCGATGCCAGCTGGTTGGTTTCAAAAATTTGCTCTATGAGAATCTTTGAGGATGAAGCCGGGAAAATGAATCTTTCAGTCAGGGAGATAGAGGGAGAAATCCTTCTCATCAGTCAGTTTACACTTTATGCTTCGACTAAGAAGGGAAACAGGCCATCTTTTAATGGATCGGCTAAACCGGAGATGGCAATCTCCCTTTACCATTGTTTCCATAAATTAATCGAACAGAAGATGGGAAAAACAGTGCCTACAGGTGAATTTGGCGCCCAGATGGATGTTTCCCTGTGCAATGATGGTCCTGTTACGATTACAATTGATAGTAAAGAGCGCATGTAAAAGGAGTGTGAGCAATGTGTAGGAAAACTGTTCTCCTGTTTTTTACTCTGATCTCATTATTCTCTTGTGCTGAAAAAAGCGAAATTCTATTTAAAGAAACTGATTTCAGTGACCTGTCCGGTTATTCATCTTATATCCTGCCCCAGTACAGAGATTCTCTTTTGAAGGAAATGCCTTACGGGAATCAGTACAGAATAGCTATTGATATCGATAGAGATTCTTCTACTGCCGATTCTCAATTAAATATTTCATATTTCAATAAAAGCGGAAAAGATCTCTCTGAAATTCAGTTCAGACTTCTTATGAATAACAACACCCATACTCCCATGACAATAGATTCTGTACAAACGGGTGAGATTCCTGTAGAATTCCGTATTTCCGAAGATAACACAAGCTTGATCATTCCTTTAAAGAGGAAATTGAATCCCGGTAAAACTGCCCTGATTCAGATCCAATACGGGATCGACTTCTCAAAAGCCTCCAACTACTATTTTAATTTTGCCAGAATTGACAAAAGAGGCTTTTCTATTCCCCACTTTTATCCAATTGCCGCCGTCATCCATGATGGCCTGTGGGAGAATGATCCAATTGCCTATGGCGGAGATCTTCTGTCAGCAGACAGCTCATGGTTTATGGTTGAAATCATTAGCGATGACAATGTAGTCATAGTCACTTCCGGTAAAGAAATAAGTAGAGAAATCCGCAAAGGAAAACAGAAAAAAGTCTATGTTGCCGGTCCCGTAAGAGATTTTTATATATGCGGAGATGTCTCCTTTATCCCTCAGGTGACTCTGTCCGGGGAAACAGATGTGATTAGTTACAGCAGAAATAAAGATAGCTCAAGTTCCGCCAAAGCTGCCGGGATAAGTTCTTCCGCCCTGGCTCTTTTCAACAGTACATTCGGCGCCTACCCTTACAGTGAACTGAAAATAGCCGCCATGCCCATGAGTGCTCAGGGTGTGGAATTCCCCGGTCTTTTTGCTATAAGGGAAGAACTCTACGAAGATCATGAGGGTTCTGTATTCGAACCGACCATAGTCCATGAAGCCGCTCATCAATGGTTCTACGCTATGATGGGTAACAATCAACTGAAAGAACCCTGGCTGGATGAGGGGCTGGCTCAGTATGCGCTATGGCTCTACTACAGAGAGAACTATGGAGCATCGGCAGCATTGAACCTCTTCAACTCTTTTACAGAGAGGTGGGGGAGAATAGACCGAGCTGAGATACCCATCAATAAAGAGGTCAGTTTTTACAAAGGTAAAGAATACAGCGCCATTATCTACGGCAGAGCTCCCCTGTTCCTCATAGAATTGCGCAATACCATAGGAGTTGAGAGATTTCACAGCTTTCTCCGCCATTTGATCAGACAATACTCTCACAGACAAATAAACACAGAGGATTTCAGGACAGAACTCATCCATTTTGCCGGATCCTCAGCTGATCCTCTATTTGAGAAATACTTTGACTGAAGCACTTTTTTATGAAAAGAAGGGACAAGAGGTTCTCTGCCGATTATGCCCGCACAACTGCACCATTTCCCCTGGAAAAAAAGGGTTTTGCGGTGCTCGGAAAAACAGAGGTGGGAAACTCTACTCTCTCACTTCCGGCCGGATAATATCTGCGGCCTGCGACCCCATCGAAAAAAAGCCTCTTTTTCATTTTCATCCGGGAACACAGGCCTATTCATTGGGAGGACTGGGTTGCAATCTTGCCTGCAAACACTGTCAAAATCATGAAATATCGCAAAAAAGAGACGACTCATCACTATCACAAATGTATGAGATGACTCCCGAACAGATTGTAGTCAATGCCATGGGAAAGGGCTGTAAAACCATTGCATGGACATATAATGAACCGACAATATGGTACGAGTACATTCTTGAAACAAGTCTCCTTGCAAGGGAGAAAGGGATCAAAACAGCTCTGATTACAAACGGCGTCATAAACAAAGAGGCATTGGAATATCTTCTTCCCCATATTGACGCCTATAGAGTGGATATCAAAGGGTTTTCCAATGAGTTCTATAAAAAACTGACCGGTTTCCCTTTTCTAAAGAGAGTACTTGAAAGTGCTGAACTGGCTTTTCATAAAGGCTGTCATGTCGAACTGGTAACCAATATAATACCCCATTGGAATGACGATAAGACTCATATAGAGCGTATGATTGACTGGATTAAATCCAGACTGAATGACGGAATTCCCTGGCATATTACAGCCTATCACCCGGCGTACAATCTTCATGAGGAGAGAACTTCAACAGAGCTACTGGAAAAAATCTATATGCTGGCAAAAGAATCCGGTTTAAAACACATCTATCTGGGCAATGTCTATTCCTCGCTGGGAAGTGATACAATTTGCCCTGCATGCGGCAAAAAACTCATACAAAGATGTGCCATGTCTATGGAGGAGAACCTTCTGCAAAACGGGAGCTGTCCCGACTGCGGCTATAGACTGAAAATGTTTCAATAAATTTGCTATGACAAACTTTGCTTTTTAAAAGATTGGTAGTAATATACAAGTATGGATATCAAAAAATATAAAAGCATGTATGACGAAATTTGGCCTTTTGCCAAGACATTCAAGCTTGATCTCAAACAGGAATGCCTGGACAAAGGGATCCCGGAACCGCTAATAGAAAAATTTATGAAGGCCGATAGCCAGATTGACTATCTGACTGAAATTTCTGAAAAATTCAGACGCTGATCACTTTTTCCCAATAACCCACATCAAGCCATTTCTCGAATTTATATCCCACTTGGGAAAAGTGGCCGCATTTTGTAAAACCCAGTTTGTCGTGAAGAGCAGAACTCCCCTCGTTAGGTAGAGCTATGACACCATAAAGACAATGCATGCCACTCTCTGTAAGTGTATCCATAAGGTGCTTGTAGAGTTTTGTTCCATAACCTTTTCCCCGGCTATTTTTATGTACATAAACAGTCAGTTCTGAAGAAAACCTATACGCTGATTTCACTCTCCAGGGAGAGCCATAGGCATAAGCTTGAATTTTCCCATCGACTTCCAGTACAAACCAGGGATGGGTTGAAGTGATTTTTTCAATGCGCTTCTCCATCTCTTGCAAATCGACCGGATCTTCTTCAAAAGTTATGACTGTATTTTCCACATAATAATTGTAAATATTCAGAATCTGCCGGGCATCTTCACTCTTCACTGCTCTTATCACTGCTCTATTCTCCTGTAATAACCATAACTTTCCCTCTGTTTAAATCCCACAGATTTGTATAGGTTATAGGCTTTGTCGTTAACACTACTCACTTCCAGCCTTATATTCTGTTTGTATGTTTCGAATGTATAAGAGAGAACCTGATTGAGAAGATCCCGCCCCAGACCACGCCCCTGATATGGATGGTCTATGGCAAGACCGTTTATCATAATAGAACCTTCTTCCTGTCCTATTGTGCAGATGCCGATCAATTTACCATCGAGAAAACCGACCAATTGTACCCTTTTCTCCGAAAGAATTGTCTGCCTGATTGTCTCAGAAGAATTCGTCTGTTCTTCCTCATACATGATCGATGCAATAGCACTGATAAAAGTAAGATCATCCATTGAGGCTTCTCTTAAAACAAGTGATCGCCCTGTCGGATTCTCTCTTTTTATATAGGAATTAAAATCATCCCGTATCAAATCCATCATATATTCAGTTTCTTCTAATTTTGTTCCCATGTTCTTAAGGAATGCTCTCCCCGAAAGGCACGAGGGATCACAGACATAGAGGTGAGAATAAGCGCCGAGAGGTTTTAATTGTTTATGAGTAGATTCTATCAATTGGGTAAAAAACCCCATCTTCCGGTAATCGGGATGTGTAAATCCGTAGACTTCAATATCATTGATGTCCGGAAAAAACAGGATGAGTAAACTGATCAGTCGACCTTCATTTCGCAGAAGATAAATATAATCAATTGTTCTGTCCACATTATAGGCATTCTCGAGAAAAAGACTGTATTGAGTATCATCTCTCTGATTACAGGCTCTCTCAAGTTCCCGTATTTCACTTTCCAGGTGTTTATCTGCTTTGCAGTGTGATTCAAATTTCAAATTCATAAGAGAAAGTATAAATATTGCAGAGAAAAGAGGCAATGTACTATTCAATTAGAATTAATTGATGTAATAAATCGTATTCTCGGTTTCCCCTTCAATAGTACCATAGGTGATGGACATAACATTTTCCAGATGGAGTTTCTCGTAGACATTTTGAATCTGATCTTTGGTTTGATACATTCTGATTGATTTTTTACGATCTTTCAGATGGCTCTGCAGAGACAAGAGAGACCCCACAGCTTCACTGCCCAAATGCCTGATATTAGAGAGGTCCATAATAAACAATTTATGATCAACTATTTCTTCATAGATATTTTCCATATTTTCGTACAGCCTATCGGAGTTGAGGTCATTAAAATCAAAGACAATAACTAGTAATTCATTCAGTTTAACACTTTTCATCTCGTCCTCCCGGAGTGATACACTCCATTATTAATCATGCAATAACAATGCCACTTCTCTAAAGTAGATACAGCAGCACCAGAACAGATACAGACGACAGTATGATCATTATTTCATACACTATGTTACTTTAAATAGTAATGGTTATTATTTAATGTAGCAAATTTCCTGGTTTTTATAATTTGATTCGATAAACTGTGTCAAAAGAACACATATAATAAAAAAGCTGCATTCCCAAAGGGAGATGCAGCCTTTTGCTATTTTTTATTGAAATCTACATATTATCGAGGAGTACCTGAACAGGTTCTTTCACTGTAGAGAACTCAATCCCATTATCCATACAGAAGTCCCGGACACTCATTGATCGCGCACCGGCGGCCATGCCCAGGATGGATTCCAGTTCCTCAAGGGTGATTCCCCAGTCGTAGAGTTCTGAAAACATAGTTTTCCCTTTTATCTCCATCAAAACAGTATCATCGTGTTCCACTTCTGATGCTGTCTCTATTACATGAGTGGATTCAAGAGAAACAGAATTTTCAGAAGCGATAGACAATTCTTCTTCTGTCATAGCACCTTCTTTTCTGAGAATAGAGATCGCCGGCCCGGGAAGAGCCGTCCCCTCTTCAACGACAAAAGGCAGCCCTTTATAGAGAGCGACAAAATAGCGCATACTATCTGTTCCGATCTCCATACCATCGATAATCCCGAAAACCTCTTCAAATATCTTAACCTGGATGCTGCCGGGATTATCTTCCTCTCTCAGACCAAATGCCGCAGCCATTGATTCAACAGGGATATCAAAAGCGGTGTGAATATCATCCAGAGAATAAGATCCTCTAATATCTGCGGGGTTGCTTGCTCCTGCATATTCACCGTCAGTGTATTTTGCCGGTTCTTTGGAACTCTCAGTAAGCCAGTATCCTGTGATCATGGAAAGAACCAGACCCAAAATCATCAATACTATAAATGAAATGCCTGCTGTTTTTGCCTGAATCCTCATTTCTGTGCCCCCTCGTATGGTTTAGTTGTAAATGTCAGAGTGTCCGGAACAGGACAGGCACCGTCTTCGGAAGTGCATTCATAACAACTGATGCACTGATGATTCATAACTTTTCCGCTTGTCGAAACGGGTATATTCATAGAACAGGCTTTATCGCATTTACTGCAGCTGATGCATGTCGAGACATTACGTCTGAGCGGTATGATTCTGATGAAATTAAACAAACCCAGTACCGCTCCATAGGGGCAGGCATATTTACAAAATGGTCGCTCTACAAAGAGTGATAAAAGAACAACAGCAAATAGCGCGACAAAAGCGGTAATGGCCACTTCGCCAGTCCAGAACTGAAAGAGTGCATAGTAGGGATCGTAATCGGCAAAGATAATTTTACCGGACCATGCTGTCATGATTAGAACCCAGACAAGAACGCCATAACGGAGAAATCGAAGATATTTATCAAATCGATAAGGGATAAAGGTGTTGTACTTCTTTTTAAAGATCTTACGCCCCAATTTCGAGATCCATTCTTGAAATGTACCAAATGGGCAGATCCAACCGCAGAAAATCGGTCCCAGAAGAAGAGCAGAGACAAAAACGATGAGCATGAGTACAACACTGGATTCATGAATTTTCTTCACAAATGTTCCCGTTGCAATTAAATTGTAGATGCTTACCACTCCTCCGAAGGGACAGACTGCATGGAGTGATGCTTCAGCGATAAAAGGGATAGGTTTTCCCGCTTCTGCCAGACCGTGATTGATTGCGATAAGGGCCGCTACTGTGAAAAAAACAATCTGAATTATTCTCCTCACCTTCATTTTTTTTGCCATTGATAGCTCCTGAATATTTATTGTTATATATATTATTCTAGGAGATGTATGAACGAAATGTGAATGATTTGTAAAGTTATTGTAGTTTATATAACATTAAGGGGCGCAATGATCACAATTCCCGCAATCGGGCTCCTCATCAAAACCGAAATACGATTCAATTTCATTTCTCCGGCAGGACTCTGAGCGGAAATACTGAACAATGGCCAGAAGCTTCTTCTGGTCACTTTTAAGTTTGTCCTCATAAGCTGTTATATCTAATAGAAATTCTGGAATTGCTTCCTGGATTACTCTTATGTTTTTCTCCATAAGAGTCCCGGAAGTGATGTGATTCCTATTAAAAATATTGATCGCCGTATCGAGCCGAAAATCAAAGCGATTCTTGTAGAACAACTGTTCTTCCACATATCTTCTACCGAAAGAGTGGATTTCCCTCTCTTTACTCTTTATGAGATGAAAGACTTTTTGCAGGAATTTTGGTTCAGGATTAGACCATTTGATAAATTCCATATGGGTCATAAGATCGTCCTGACAGTAGAGCATTTTACAGAGAGAATCTTTTCCGTCCCGTCCTGCCCGACCGATCTC
>JADGDJ010000392.1 GCA_016744925.1 Spirochaetaceae bacterium | reverse complement strand
CATTAAGACTATCCCCAGGATCTCCTGTCGTCCCCCTAAAGTTGTGAGGTCCCCTTTGCCGACAGTGATGAGAACAATTCCCGAAACTGCGACGAGGAAGCTTAATAATTTCCGCACAGTCAGTGTATTTCCACTGCCTTTGAGGAAAAAATGGGCCATCAGAGCACCGATTAGCGGCGACATACCGTTCACGATAGCTCCGGTAGAAGCTTCCACCATACTCATAGATAAAAAAAAGCAGGAGTAGAGCAACAGAGTCTGAAACAATGAGACTGTGAGAATCACTTTCCAATACTTTTTTATCTCTGCGAAGATATGGGGAAGAGGTCCGCAGAAAGGGAGAAGCAGAAGCCCGGCGAGAGAAAAACGCATCCCCGCAAAAAAGAGGGGATCAACATATTTCAGTCCGGTTTTCACGCCTGCAAATGCCGTCGCCCACAAAAGACAGGCGAAGACAGCCAGCAGAGAAGAAGGTACTTTTTTAATGAAGCTCAATAGTATTTTCCTTGAGCCACTTATTCTCACCTTCATTGAGAAGAGGAGACAATCTTTTATAAACCTCTTCGTTGTAATTGTTAATCCATAAAATCTCTTTTAACTCGAGCAGGGAAGTATCAATCAATTGATTGTCGTAGGGACAGAGAGTTAGCGTTTCAAAATTGTAGAACCATCCGAATTCCGTTTTTCTCTCCTCCTGAACGATCACGAGATTTTCGATTCTGATTCCGTGGCGTCCCTCGCGATAGATCCCCGGTTCATTGGAAATGACCATCCCCGGTTCCAGGGCAACATCGATGGGTTTAGGACTGATATTCAAAGGTCCTTCATGAACACTGAGATAGTGCCCTACTCCGTGTCCTGTTCCATGACCGTAATCAATCCCCTCTTTCCACATAGCCATCCTGGCCAGTAGGTCAAGCTGATAACCCCGCGTCCCCGAAGGGAATTGGGCCATAGAAAGAGCGATATGCCCTTTCAGAACAAGTGTGTAGTCGCGGATTTCCTCATCGGTAGGATTTCCGAGAGTGACAGTTCTTGTAATATCTGTCGTTCCACCTGGATACTGACCACCGGAATCGATGAGAAATAATCCTCCATTTTCATCAACGGTGTACTGATTTTCCTCATCGGCACTGTAGTGGCACATGGCTCCATGAGCTCTATAGCCAGGTATGGGATTAAAGCTCTCTCCGGCAAAATCAGCACCCATCTGACGAAAGTTTTTAAGTTTTGCCGCCAGGGACAGTTCGCTGTGTTTTTCAGAACTCCGATTTTCCTCGAGCCATTTAAAGAAACGGACCATAGCCACGCCGTCCTGCTCCATTATTTCGCGGATATTATCAATCTCGGTGGTGTTTTTTATAGACTTAGCGAGAATTGTAGGATTGTCGCTATATTTTATTCCTGCATTTTTACTGATGGAGTTGATTATGCTGATGCTGGATTTTTTATCGTCCGCCAACACAATAGCTCCCGATTCTAAATCACGAAGATATTTCTCAACATCTTCGTAAGGACGGAATTCTACTGAGACTTTACCCAGAACAGAAATAAGAGCATCATCGATCTTTTTCAAATCTGTAAAAATATATGCCTTATCCATTGATATCAGTGAATAGCTTATAAAAACGGGAATACTGTCCAGATCCTGTCCCCTCAAGTTAAAGAGCCAGCAGATATCTTCCAGAGAAGTGAGAATATGATGAGTAGCCTTTTGCCCAGCCATATATTCCCTGATTTTTTTCAGCTTATCCTCACGGCTGAGACCGTTGTATTTTATCTCATGGGTGAAAATTTTCCCTGAAGGCAGTTGGGGTCTATCGTCAGTCCATATTTTGTCGATCAGATTGCAGTCCGATTTGAGTGAAACTTTTGACTTCACGAGAAGTGAATCGAGCTTCTCAGCAACTGATGCAGAAAAGTTTCTTCCATTGATACCGACCACCTGACCGGGTTTCATATTATCGGCCAGCCATGCATCAAAATTGGGAACATCGTCCTGACCAAAACGAAAAAGCTCAATACCCGAATCCTTCAGCTCTCCCGCGGCCTGTATATAATACCTGAAATCAGTCCAGAGTCCCGCCGTCTCTTTAGTAACCACGACCGTTCCTGCGCTTCCTGAAAAACCGGAGATCCATTTTCGGCATTGCCAGTGGGGAGTGACATATTCTGATCCATGGGGATCTTCAGAAGGGATGATAAAAGCGTCGATGCCTGTTTCTTCCATAAGTATTCGTAATGCAGATATTCGTTCGTGTATTGTCATGATAATTTCCTCATTTGTTTTGAAATTACATCTAAAGTAATCTATATGAGACGAATCTTCAACTTTTTTCATTTTTTAGCCTAAGGCCGTTTCAACCCCCTGCCGAT
>JADGDJ010000170.1 GCA_016744925.1 Spirochaetaceae bacterium | reverse complement strand
GTAAAAGACCTATGACACCGGAGACAACTCAAAACATAGCTTCTGTAACAAAATTATTTACAGCTACAGCTATTATGAAATTACATTCAGAAGGCAAGGTTGATTTAGATGCTCCCATATCTACATATATTCCAGGTTTTCATTTAGAGGGTTCAACAGAAGATGATTTTACTCTGAGACTGTTATTAACCCACTATTCAGGACTCCCATCTAATTACCTAAAAGGTTTTTTTAATTCATGGGATGGAACCGGTGATTCGCAAGGCTACTTTCCCGAGTTTATAGCTGAGTTGCAAAAAGAAGAAGCCGTAAGCAATTCCGGCGAAATTTATATCTATTCCAATCTTGGTTTTAATATTGCCGCCTATATCATCAGCAAGGTTACTGGTCTCAGTTATGAAGAGTATGTCAGAGATAATATTTTGTTCCCTTTAAATATGAATGATTCCTGGTATGAACATTTTGAGAGCAGTACTCAGGAACTGGCCACGGGATATTCAGATGGTGAAATTGTTATTGGACTTGGAGAACGAGGAGCTGGAGATGGTGGCCTAAACTCAACTGTTGTAGATTTAACCTCATTTGGTTCCATGTTTTTAAGAACTAATTCTGAATTATTGTCTAATGAAATGATAACGGAAATGTTATCAAAGCAGAATAATACGCCCAATTATGATTTTGAATATGATCAGGCTATCGGATGGCATAAATCCGAAATCCCCGGGTATCCCGGTAAACATTTTTATTATCATGAAGGGGGAACTCATCCTTTTTCTTCCATGTTAGTGATGCTTCCTGAAGAGAAATTAACCATGGCTTTTCTTGGAAATGAAGATGAGTTTGAATTTGCTATGTTATCAGGCAAAATATTGAAAATTATAATGGAAGAGAGAACTGGTGAAGAACCTAAATCATTAGAGCAGGATAAACCGGAAACAGTAGAATTAGGTCCTAAATACTTTGGAACTTATGCTACGGGTTTCGGCATATTAACAGTTAAGGAAAAAATGACTGGTATTGTCTTAAATCTTTTAGGTTTTAACCTGCATCTAAAAGAAGAACACGGTGGCTTTTATGGGGTTCAACTGAAACTGTTAGGACTTATCCCCATACCTATAGAAGATATAAAGGCATTTAAATTTAAATTTCAAGATAATGGCTTAAAATCCGTAGGGATTTATAGAAATGGTCTTTATGTCGGTCTTGGTACTTATTTTGAACAACAGGCAATAGAAAACAGTTGGAGTAATAGGTTAGGTGAATATCAAATTATCAATCCCGACAGTAGAAATTTCTTTGACACAATACGTCTCGACATAGATAAAAAATCAGGTGAACCTATGATGTTTGTTACAACGCCTATGCTAAGTCGGGAATGGGGATTTGTTTTGGATCTTACAAATAGAAACTATGGAGTAGTTCGTGGGCATGGTAGTAACCTCGGAGCAGAATTGGAAGTGATACAACAAGATGGAAGAGAGTTGCTAAAATATTCAGGATATTTATTAGAGAAAATATAACCATATTAAATGAAATTGGTCTTTTGTGACTTCTACTAAAACCCTGTTATTGTAGAAGTCACAATTCTTTTTTCAGATTATCTCCATGTGTTATTAGAATAAATCTCCAAATGATTTTTTCAACCATTCCAATCCCGCATGATGAGACATAATGCCGTAATCGAGTGTTTTGAATTGGTATTTGGCAATATCATTCTGTTCATCACTCAATTCCAAACCTGACAGGCCCTCTCTGACAGCTTCCAGCTTCTGGGTTTCTGAAGTAGTAACATCCATTATGCCCTGAATGATTTCCTGCTTACCCTCATGGGAATCAATAAGTCCCAGAAAAAATATTTTTGATAACATGGATACTTCCAATTTATTGGCAGAAATTTCACCATACATCCAGCTGAAAAAAGCAGATATCCCTTTTTCTGTGATTTTATATATTTTTTTATTCCGGCCATTTTCAACATTTGCCGTAAAGTCTATTAAGTTGGTATTAAGCAACTTTTTTGTAGCATTCTGCAAACTTCCATAACTGGCTGAATAAATAAGGGACAGACCTTGTTGAAATGAGGCATTCATCTCGTAAATGGTCATTTCTTTCAGCATAAGTAAACCTAGGATAATGTTCTCCAATAGTTCCTCCTATTGAGTTATTTTATATATTACTAAAAGTAATATATAAAATAATGATATTCAAGCCTTGACTATATGTCTGCACAACATTACTCTTAGTAATATACCTATTAGATATATATATGTTTAGGAGAATTAAATGAAAGTAATAAAGATTGTATTGGCTGTCCTGGCTATTATTATAATAATTGGCGTAATAATTGTAACTTGGATATCAAGACCCATTAACGAAGAACAGGCACGCCAGAAAATCAGTAATCTCATAATCAATGAGGTAGAGAAGAATGATACAGTAACGCAAGCTTTAGTTCTTGTTGAATCCGGAGAAAAGAATTTCAAAACATCCTTCTCATTTGACCAGGACAATTCCCATCAAATTGATGTAAACCAACCATTTCATGTGGCTAGTATAGGAAAAGCTTTTACTGCAACTCTTATAGGAATGCTGATAGATGATAATCTATTGAGTTTTGATGATCCTATTGTGAACTATGTGAATGCAGATTTAATCGGAGATCTATTTGTGTATGAAGGGGTAGACTTTAAAGAAGATGTAACCATATCACACTTGCTAACGCACACAAGCGGAGCTGCAGATTATTTCGAAGATCCTGCTGTCGGATCTAGTTCTATAGCGGACCTTGTACTGTCGGATCCAAAGCACTTGTGGACCCCAAATGAACTAATTGGATTTACAGAAAAATATCAAATGGCTCAGGGAAAACCGGGAGAGAACTACCATTATTCCGATACTGGATTTATATTACTGGGACTGATTATCGAAAGAGTTTCGGGGCATACCTTTCATGAAGAATTACATCAGAAAATATTTGATCCGCTAGGAATGCAGGACAGTTACCTGGCATTTTACTCAGCACCGGAGAATAAGGAGCAAGATATTGCCCATATATGGTTTAAGGGAATTGAAATTAGTTCATATAATTCTCTCAGCATAGACTGGGCCGGTGGAGGAATAATATCGACATTAGATGATCTGGCAATTTACATTCGGGCATTGAACTCCTATTCTCTCGTTTCGGAAAATGTTTTGAATCAAATGTATGATTTCAATAATCAATTTGAACAGGGAATTTACTATGGATCGGGATTTATGGAATTCCATTTCTCGGAATACTTCCCCACTTTATCATTTTTACCGGAATTGAAAGGACATATGGGTGTCCTGGGGACACAAATGCTCTATGACAAAGAAACCGATACAGTTTATATCTGCAGTTTTGGTTCAACAGATTATACAGTAGGTAGTGTGAAAACGATGATACAAATCTTAAGTTTGATATACAGAATTAAAGAATAGAATGGGAATCTGAATTGCCATCATAGTCCACGGAGTAATTGGTGCATTTCCCTTTTTGGCGGAAGAGAGATCAGCTTTTAATTGATAGCTAAAATATTCTTTGAACGATTGCACACCTGTATAAGTTTAAATTTATCTGTCAATCCCAAATACCTCGCAGCTCTGCTGCGGGGGTTTTTCATTTAGTACAAACATTCAAAAATATGATCAGGTCACACTGTAAAACATTTATTTTCATTACCATAAATGGTAATGGTGGTTACCGTATATCACAACAGAAATGAAAATTCTCTTATCTAACTCATCTATAACCAACCTAAGACATGGCACCATTATTGCTTTGTATCTCATAGACAAGTAAAACATTCGGAGGAAATTATGGATAAAAGAAAAAAGAATCAATATAGAGCTATCGTAATAGGTGGCACCGGTGGAGTTGGAGCTTATCTTGTTCAAAAATTACTCGATTCCCTCCAATATTCAAAAGTATCTGTCATTTCGAGAAAAGAGTTAAAACCTACACCAAAATTACACAACATCGTCTGGAAAGATTTTTCTGACTATCTGATAAGTAATGAAAAAGAAGCGATGGAAGTATTTAAAAATCACGATGTCCTTTTTTGCTGTCTCGGTTCATCTGAAAAATCACTAATAGGTCTGATGTTCAACAAAAAGAAGTATGAACCAATGTTTCAGACTATTGATTATGATTATACAGTCGGAGCTGCTTCGGCTGCATTTCAAGCTGGGATATCCAATTTTTCAGTAGTGTCCAGTTCCGGTCTTTCAGAAACAGGAACTTTCCCCTATATAAAAATAAAATGGAAAATGGAGCAGGCCGTAAAAGTTCTGGGATTTAAAAATCTAAGCATTTTCCATCCATCCCATTTAATGAAACCAGCAAAAGCTGACGAAAAGTTCTTCAAGAAAATCTTGCTGAACTCCATCGCTTCTGTTGCGAGTGTTATGCCTCACTCGCAAAAAGCGATTACTGTGGAAGCAGTAGCTGAAGCCATGATAAATGAATCTTATTTGAGAATGGAAAAAAAGACTGAAGGATTAGTTTTTTATGAAGCTGATGATATGAGATCTTTAATTCAAGGAAGTGAACAATGATGAATAAAGACAATAGTTTGGATATTGTTAATACATATAATTCGGCAACTCTTATGAATGCCATTGCCATGACCAGTAAACCACGAATTGGACAAGTGGTTGAAAGCCTGAAAATGATAAAGGTGCCAGTACCCAGACCTGACGAGGACGAGGTTGTAATAAAAATGATGGCATCTTCACTCTATGCGGACGAATTGTATGCAGCTCAGGGCACAGCTTTAGGACGTTTTTTCGGACCAAAAGTTGTATCTGAAAACAAACCCTATATTATGGGTTCATCAGTCTCCGGAATAATCGTGGGACTAGGAGAGAACGTAACCGGTTTATCAATTGGTCAAAATATTATAACAATTCCCAGTCAAACACCGGTACACGGCGTATGGGCAGAATATAGTTGTCTGAAACAAGAATGCATCATACAAAAACCGGAAGTTTATTCGTTTATCGAAGCTGCAGGAATTAAAATGGCGGCGTGTGTTTCCTGGGGGGCGATTTGTCATAGCGATATAAAACCCGGTGATCGAACTTTAGTCATTGGTGCTTCCGGTGGTCTTGGAATTATCGCTGTTCAGTATCTCAAGTCCCTTGGCGCACATGTTACAGGGGTCTGCAGTGGGAAAAATGCAGAGATGGTTCTTTCTTGCGGTGCTGATGAAGTGGTCGACTACACGAAAAAGGATTTTGGAAAACTTGCTGTACAAAATAGGCAGTTCTATGACGCTGTCTTCGATTTTGTCGGAGGTTTGGATGGTGAGAAGTCGGGGTTTCTCTCATTAAAAAAATCAGGTAGATATATAACAGTTACGGGACCGGAAAAGTTTATTGGCGAGAATAAACTCTCATGGGTTAAATTATGTAGAATATTTTATCATATAGCCTACAAGTCCATCTCAGGGCGTATTTTCGGACCACGATACATTTTTGGAGAGATGAAACCTGCGAAAGCTATTCATCCCGCTTTGTCCCAAGCGCTTAAACACAACATTAGAATGCCTATATCACAAGTAATTCCCTTTGAAATCGAAGCTGTAAAAGAAGCACTCAATTTGCTCCTCACCCACCGGGCTAAAGGACGAATTGTCATAGCGATGGAGGAATAGATATGTTTTTCGGAATTTTAATAATAATTCTATTATTTTTAACTACTATAGGTATTCGGTTGAAGAAACAGTACCGGATAACTATATCGGAAAGTTTGAATCGTCTTAAAGGAAAAAGCCAAATTATTGAAACACCTCTGGGAGTGATTGAATATTTAATAAAAGGTGATCGCGGACCTTTAGTATTAATCAGTCATGGAGGAGCGGGAGGATTTGATCAGGGACTGATAACGGCGCAAACTCATCTGAAAGGTGATTATCGTGTTTTATCAGTATCCCGATTCGGACATCTCAGATCGTCTATGATAGAAGGTGCCAATGCCGAATTGCAAGCTGATGCCTATGCGTTACTACTGGACCATTTAGGAATCGAAAGGGCATCCATTTTAGGTTCATCGGGAGGCGGTCCCTCTGCTATACAGTTTGCCCAGCGTCATCCAGACAGATGCAGTTCTCTTATTCTATCCTGCGCTGTAAGCCAGTTTCATCCCGCAAGATCGACAACTGTTTACAAATCGGATTTCTTTTACTGGTTAATCACGACAAAGCTAAAAAAACTGGCTCTAAAGAAAATCGGAGTGACTCGGGAAATAGAAATGAATCTATCTGATAAAGAAAGAGATTACCTCAGTCAAATATTTGACACAATGAACCCGATTAGTTTGCGCCGTAAAGGTTTATTTTGTGATATCGCAGAATGGTCTGACCAAAAAGCCTGGAATACACGCTACAGATTGAAAGAACTACTATTACCCGTTCTAATAATCCATGCAAAATATGACTCAGTGATTCCCTACATACATGCATTACAGGCTCACAGGGCTATCTCAGGTTCAATTCTGATGACACTTAAAGATGGTGGACATCTTAAACTCGGGAATTTCTCAGAAATTCAAAACACAGTAAACAATTTTTTAAAGGGAGAAGAGAAAAAATGAAAAATACTCTACGCGATGATAATATCTTAACACTGAAATCCGGGAAAAAACTTGGATATGCAGAATATGGTAATCCCGAAGGCATACCCATACTGGTCCACCATGGTAATCCCGGCAGCAGACTCTTCTGGGGAATGTTACCGGAAAGCCCATTTGATGAGAGCTACAGGCTTATTGCTCCAGACAGACCAGGGTACGGATTCTCAGAGCATTATGGAAGGGAAAGTATTCTCAAATGGCCTGGTATCGTTGAGGAACTGATGGATCACCTGCATATCGACAACTTCTATAACGTTGGTGTTTCCGGAGGAGGACCCTATGCTTTGATCTGTGCCGCTTCCTTAAATGAGAGAATTTTTGCTTCCAGTCTGATTGGTCCTGTCGGTCCTTTTGTGAAAGAGAGCATAGGAGACATGAATATAAACAGACATCTATTTTCTCTGGCGCGAAAACTGCCATGGTTAATAATACTCCAGTTCCGATTAACAACAAAAATGATTAAAAGAAATCCCGCCTCATTCATAAATCTTATTAAGAAAAAATTAAAAGGTGAAGACAGAATTCTTGTTGAAGAAAAAAACATACAAAAGTTACTTACAATAGACTTTCTTGAAGCCTATCGTTTTGGAGCTGATGGATCGATATACGATTGTTTCATTCCGACAGAATGGCCTATTCAATTGGAAAAAATAAAAGGATCAGTTGAAGTTTGGAATGGAACCCAGGACAGGAGCATTGGCGATATGGCGAAATATATTGGTGAACAGATTCCTTCCGCAGTTACCCATACCATACCTGACATGGGCCATTTATTTATTATACATAATATGAAAAAAGTACTGGATTCAATGGTAAAGGAATAGGTTGAAACATTCCGGTACCTGGTCGGCAGCAAATCCTTCATTTTAACTGATGACTCGAAAGTAATTCATTATTGACAAAAAGCTTGAGGTAAAAATCCTTATCCACATAAATATGGATTGATTCTGCACCTTGCGGAAGTGAAATTGATATGTTTTGTTTTTGTAATATTCTTACTTGAATTTCCTGGGGATCGAAATATAACTTCTTAAACGAACTTAAATGAATGGAGTATCCATAGCTGTTTTTTTCCTTAGAACCTCCACCACTATTAAAAGAAATGCTTTCGTTTTTACCACCATTAGCTACAGAAACAGAAACATCATTCCAGCTGAGATCGAGTTCACGGTCATAACCCAGCTCTATATAGATTTCTCTCTCCTTAATATGCTTAATGACTTTATTACCCATATAAAAAAAGACTAATAAAATAAGGGAACTAGCCCAGATTATTGTGAGTACTCTGGGAACAGGTTCACTAGAGATTAAAACTTTTAAATAATAAAATCCATAATAAACAAGAAGCCCACCTATAAAAATGGGAATTGCAGTAATGAAAAAGTCTAAACCATTATGCGTAGGAACCTGGGCTGTGGGACTTCCAAAACCAGATAAAGATAATAATAAATAAGCTCCCAAGATTCCAGAAAGAAGACCAGCAAACAAGACTCCCCAATATCCTAAAAAATAGACCAGAGCAAGAGAAGCGATACAAGTACTGAGGGCTATACCAAATATTATTGCCATAAGATTTTCCTTTTAAAAACTGTTCCTTTTATTTTTTTATTGTTCAAAAAAACTCTACTTAGATGTCCTCTTTACTTTTTAAAATCCATTGCTCTTTTAAAAAAGAGTGGTACAAGAAAGAAAAGACTCAAACACTCCCTTATTCATCATATCGAACTTTAAGGAAACTAAGCAAAGCACACTTTGAAACTAGAGAATCTAATAGCTGTATCGAATGGAACGCAAGCTCAGTACAGTGCTTTGAAAACTTTCAAGTCATAGTATAATGCCATTGTTTTTAAAATAATCTGTACCGCTTTGCGGGACAAAATTGTAAAATAGATAAATTGTTAAAAGGTCCGGACAGCACTAACGTCAAACCAGTTGTCATGTAGGATTAGGTCCAGTTCACCATTAAAGAGCAACAGATTATATGCGTAGAACGATTCCACAGTCGAACTCCAGTAATATAAATCGGAAAAAATGCCAAAAACTAAATTATATATATAGCTACTCTAACTCTTCTAATGACAGTAGATACCAGTCAGTATAACTTCCATATACAGAATTATCACATCCATTGAAGATTAAAACTCCCAGAATAAGCAATACAATTGCTGTAAATTTTAACCTAAACATCATTAAAATCTCCTGATAAATATTATTTATCAATGAAGGAGTTTGTTGAAAACAATTACATCCGATGTTTTTATTGCTCATTATTAGGCAGTGTTTTTACAAATCTGTCCATTATTTAATAGCTAAACATTTGTTGCGCTTAAAACTGTAAGCATTTAAATACAGAAGACATCATAGTGTATCAGGTTAGTGGTCTCACAACAGTATGCAATATAGCCTATTGTTAAACATGAAAGTTTTTGATTGGTAGAAAAGAGTTGTACATAAGATATTACAACATATAACCATCGTGGGGAAGAACCTGATCAGATGTAAAACCACCTGCTTCCATGTTTTCTTTAAATTTTCGTATATTATCTTCAGTGAGAGGTTTAGCTTCCCATCTCTTTTGATTTTTTGTGAACATGGCAAAAGCAGTTGCTCCGAGTTTTGATGCGTTTAGCGGGGCATTTTCCACGCCGCCGGCTGCACAGACATGTGCTCCGATATATTTCATGGTTGTCATTCCTTAAATCTTATAAATTATCTTATTATTTTAATGGAAAGAATGGATGATACAAAGAGGAAGATTGGATAGGTCTATTTATTAGTTTTATATTCGATGTAGCAAAATCCAGTGATATAATAATAATAATAAAAATCAATATATACAAAACGCTTCATGATATACTTATACATCTGAAATAGGCATTGAATAAAGAAAAATTTGTTGTTGATGACAAAGTTACTATCTGTCAGGTCCTGAGCGATTTTTTGAGAACTGAATGCCACAGTGATGAAAAGGAAGGGAGAATCATTGAAACAATCTATCCTACACATAGCTCTCGTTGTCCGGGACTATGACGAAGCAATCGAATTTTATACAAAAAAATTACTCTTTGAATTGATTGAAGATACCTATCAGCCTGAACAGGATAAAAGATGGGTTGTCGTCTCTCCTCCTGGATCTCATGGTGTTACAATTTTACTCGCCAGAGCTTCCAAACCCGAACAGAAAGAGTTTATCGGGAATCAATCAGGAGGCCGTGTATTTCTCTTTTTAAATACAGATGATTTCTGGCGGGATTACAAAAGAATGAAATCAATAGGAATCAAGTTTATTCGGGAACCGAAGGAACAGGATTATGGGACTGTTGCCGTATTTGAGGACTTATATGG
>JADGDJ010000391.1 GCA_016744925.1 Spirochaetaceae bacterium | reverse complement strand
GGAAGTTAAGCTCATTTGCGCCGATGGTACTGCAGTTTTCTGTGGGAGAGTAGGTCGTCGCCAGACTTTTTTTTGCCCAAATCGTTTTACTGAATTAGGCAAGACTAACTAATGTCTGATGATGATCTAAGTACTTAGCCACTTCATCTCAACATACTCAAATTCCCTGTAAGCTTATTCACTTTCTTTTTTAGCCCATATAAACAAATTCCCAGCATCTCCAGATCCGAAGCAGATATATTACTCATTTTTTCCTCATAATCATCGTAGTGAAGTGATGCTTGAGCAATATTACTGAACCCAATCACATATAGATCAGGATCAGAATCTTCCAAAAGTTTGTCGTATAAGTCTTTAATGGTTTTTTGCTCAGCAGTAAGAATAGGAACTGGGATATTCGTTATGCCCGAATGTCTTCTTCCACTTTTATCAATGATATCTCTACCTGTGAGATCCGTGATTGCAGCTGATAAGCTAATTCCCATGGAGGCCGCTGTATTCGCAATTAATCCTATAGGAAGGCTGTTTTCGATAATCATTATACATTTCATATAATTCTCCTAAATTATTTCTTATTTTATTGATTTGCAAGAAAGGAATCTTGTACAAAATTGACTTGTTGAGATGAGCTGTATATATTAAGCATTCCAACTCGGAGATGATTATGATTCAGACATTTGAAAAGCTTCCTTTTCTCAGGTATAAGACTAATAGCAGGGGCGAGATGTTCTCACAGCGATCACATTCTCACAAAGAGGTCTCTCTGGGTTATATAGAGAGTGGTGAAACTCATATTGAGGTGGATGGGCAGACTTTTGAATTGAACTCAGGTGATCTTATTTTAATACCTGCGGAAACAGTTCATATTTGTAAGCCCGTGGATCCTGAAAGTTATAAATTCCATATGCTTTATTTTGATACGGATTGGTTATCTTTAAATTTCCCTGTGTTATCTTCATCTTTTAGATGTTTGGCAGTGCCTTATGAAAAGAATACTTCTATTTTAATGGATGCACTTTTTTATTCAACAATGGACAGTTTTGAATTGGATAAGATCATTGATGATTTTTTCGGGACTCTTATTTTGCGCTATAATCTGGACCATTCATTTTCGACTCCAGTAGAAGAAAGGATGAAGAGTGTTCATGAATTAATCTCTGAGGTAAATCGTGAACCTTTGTGTATTGATGATCTGGCCGGAAAAACAGGATTGAACCCTTTTAGTTTTATTAGAAAATATGCGAGATTTTATGGATTAACACCCCATGCGGATATTGTTAATAGGCGTATTCAGAGAGCAATTTTGCTTTTTGAAACGGATTTAGATCTTATCTCGATAGCATACGATTGCGGGTTTAGTGATCAAAGTCATTTTAACAAACAGTTTAAGTTGTATTGCGGAGTTAGTCCTGGTGAGTACAGAGCTGCAATAAAAACCTCTTCACAATAAATGAATCTCCGGAAATAGGTTTTCTATTTTTTGACAGAGATTAACAAAATGGAATCAGTCTCGCACAGTCTCTTTTGATTCTTTTCTTCCGTGTTGACACTATTTAATGCGGATACTATAGTCCTCATATGACATTACCAAATAAATTAACTTTGGGGCGCTTAGTCCTGACTCCTGTTTATTTCTTAGTATTTTTCTTTTCAATTAATAGGGGTTATTATCCTATACTCGGGATTTCGGTTTTATGGATTATTTTCATAATTATGGAAGTCACTGATGTTTTAGATGGGCATATAGCCCGAAAACACAATCTTGTCAGTGATGTTGGTAAATTGATGGATCCCTTTGCTGATGTAATAGCAAGGGTTACGTATTTTATCTGCTTTTACAGTATTGGTGTTATGCCATTATGGACGCTTATTGTAATTATATGGCGGGAATATTGTATTATGTTCATCCGGGCATTAATCGCAAAAGAGGGTACAGCCTTAGCAGCTAGTATATGGGGGAAGTCAAAAGCCGTAACCTATTTTATTTCAGGTGTATTGGCTCATGTAGTTGTTACTCTGAATTTAGCCCTGGGAAATTACACCTATAAGGGAGTTGTTGATAAAGCCCTGTATGTTCTTTTTGCTTTATCAGCTATTTCAGCTCTTTTCTCCTTTGGGGATTATCTGAAAAAGTATTCAAAAACAGAAACACATAAGAAGTTTATGTCCGAATAACGATTGAAGGCTACCTTAACAATGAGGTAGCTTTTTTTGTATATAAACAGAAGCTATATTATCGGTAAATTCCTTTCTTTTCTTAGTGTAAAATAAAACCTATCTTCAATATTAATTATCCATTAATTTAATAAAATAATTTCATGAAATTCAATTGACAGTTTTCCTGTGATTTGTTAATTTACCTCTCGTGCTTGAGGGG
>JADGDJ010000169.1 GCA_016744925.1 Spirochaetaceae bacterium | reverse complement strand
TCCCTGAGGGAGCCACTCCCAAGGATGGTCCCTCAGCGGGAATAACCATGGCGACGACTTTCCTCTCTCTCATTACCAAGCAGAAAGTGAAAAAACACCTGGCCATGACGGGAGAGCTGTCACTCACGGGAAAAGTACTACCCATTGGCGGACTGAAGGAAAAAACCATAGCCGCCAGAAGAAATAAAATTACCAATATTATTATTCCTATGCAGAATGAGAGAGATCTCGATGACATCCCGGAGAAAATAAAGTCAGGGATCGAATTTCACCCTGTTAAGATGATTGATGAAGTGTTTCAGCTGGTATTTTAAATAAAGATTATTATTGAAAATGGACTGGGACAGTGGCTGATTTCTGGTGCTGTTGAGTCTTTTTTATCCCGATTTGGAGTTGGGAGGAGGGAGATGGGAAGATTTATGTGAAAATCTTCCCGTTCTCCTGTCTCATGCCTCTGTCTTGAATTGGTTGAAATCCTTTTTTAGAACTTCAACGACCTGATCCAGTTTCTGGACGAGATCGACCATGTCCTGCATGGAGTTCACGATCTCTCCGGCTCCTTTATTGGATTCATCCATTCCCAGTGATACTCTCTGGGAGATCTCTTTAATTGTGGAAGATGTGCTGAGCATCAAATCTGTTCCCGATTTTATCTCGCTCGAGCCATTTCTGATAAGAACTGTCACTTCATTAATCTGGTTTGAAGATTCCAGAATCTGCTGGCCACCCGTATTCAGTTCCGCTACAGACTGCTCTATTTCAGAGAAGGCATTGACCGTATCATTAACTTCTCTGGAGATTTGTCCAAATGTCTCTGAAGTCGATTTTACATTGCGGTCGGTTTCCTCGACAGAAACAGTGATGTTTTTAATCAGCTGGGATATTGCCTTTGAAGAGTCACCCGATGAACTAGCCAGTTTCCTAATCTCTTCGGCTACAACGGCAAAGCCCTTTCCCGCGTCTCCCGCATGGGCAGCTTCAATGGCGGCATTCATAGAGAGAAGATTTGTCTGGGAAGCTATGGCATTAATCGAGTTGGTCATCTCGTGAATCTGATTGATATGGTTTACTACATTTTTAAAATTTTCCGCCGTTTCATCTATTTTTCTTTTTCCCTCTCCAGCAACTCGGGAGAGATCCTCTGTGGTCTGCTTTTTGTTTTGAGCAACTATATTAACATTTTTCAGAGAGGCGATCATTTCAGTAATAGCCGCGGTAGACTCTTCGACCATAGCTGACTGATTGATTATCTGATCGTCAACGGAAGTAATATTCCTGGTGACCTGCTCGATGGCTGAGACATTTTCACTGATGTTATCATCCAGTGATAACATCTGATTGCTTATAGAACCAAGATTTGCACTGATTTCCTCAATGGCGGCCGATGACTCTTCCGTAGAGGTAGACACATCCATTTTGATATTGTCTGTTTCACCAATGGCTTTTTTCACTTCTATCATCAGCTGTCTGAGTTTATCTACAAACAAATTAAAAGAACCTGCCAATTTACCAATTTCATCATCTCTTTTTATTTCAACTTCAACAGTCAGGTCGGCATCAGCTTTTGCAAGCTCATCCAGCCTTCCGCCAAATTTTACGAGAGGCGTGATGGATGTTTTCAAATACACTATAAAAACAGCAATCTGGGCTATGACAAATATAAGGAGGAAGATAAGGATAGGAGGTAATAAAGATGAAATGACCTCATTGGTAATAACTTTTTCAGGTGTTGAAAGAATAATAGCCCATCTCGTCCCGGGGATCTGGATTGATTCATAAAAATAATCATCTGAACCCATTTTAAATTCATAAGAATAATGCGGTTCAGTGACGATAGACTCAATTAAAGAATCAACAGAATCGCCATTATAGTCCGGTCCAGTTATCAGTGTTTTCAAATTGATTATATCATCGGGATTATAAAAATATTCCCTATCGGGAAATTGATTCCAAAGAACGTATTTACCCATAGTATCAATAAATGAAATATCAAGATTATTTGCCTCTTTTAGTTCCTTCATTAAAGCAATAATAGGATCGAAGCTTAAATTGATAGCAAGGACTCCATCCTGTACACCATCTTTACCCCTGACATCCCGGGCTGCCGTAATTGCAATTACAGGATTTTCAGCGCTAATCGAAGTAACCCGGGGTTCACTGATAAAAGGCTTTCCGGGATTCGCCAGAGCCCCTTTATAATAATCTCGTCCCCTTACATCAAATCCCTCATTGATCTGAACATCCCTTTCCAGAATCATACCCGTAGTATCCATTGCACATGCATAGACAAGTCCCGCATTAGTACCATCGGAAGCAAGATCCATCAATTCCCGAAATTCTTCGAACTCCTCCAGATGATTATAATCGTCATTATCCAGTCCCATGGGAACTGTGTTCATTCTGTTCATGATTCGTTCAGTCAACGGGTTTACCGAAATATTTCTCAAGATTTCAAAGCTCTCGAAGAGCTCTAAAGAAAGGGCATCTCTTACTTCCCCTGATGTAGCACTCAATAATTTTCTCGATTTCTCGATACTGCTCCTGTATTCCTGATTAAACAAAGCGGATGCTAGAAGTATGACGAGAAAAATTGGCAACGATATCGATAATAATAAAGTCCTAGCCTTTATACTTAATGATTTTTTCAAAATAGGTTCTCCATAAAAATTCTAATAATTACATTTAAATAGTAATATTTTATATACTCACATTCAATCGGACAATATTATTCTTTTTATCAACTGTAATTGAAAACCCCTTTAAAAAAAGTTAGAACCTGCTCTTGAACCTCCGATAAATCACATTGTCTACCAGTGAGCTTCTCCAGTGAAGTAACAGCTTTATCGGGAATACCGCAGGGAACGATCCAGTCGAAATGACTCAGGTCGGGATTCACATTGAAGGCAAAACCGTGCATGGTGATCCCGTGATTGACTGCCAGACCAACTGCAGTTATTTTGGCATCGTCCACCCAGACCCCCCGATGTTTCAGATCCCGATAGGCTTCGATGGAGTATTGTTCTTTCAAAAGTTTAATGAACACTTCTTCAAGGTCTGTGACAAAGCCCTTGATGCCCTTACCATATACATTGAGATCGAGAATGACATAACCGACAATCTGTCCGGGACCATGATAGGTGACTTCCCCTCCCCGTGTGGTTTTAACAAATTCTGCTCCCACTTCTTTGGGATCAACTAGAATATTGTGACTCTGATCTCGTCTGCCTGTAGTTAGAACCGCAGGATGCTCTACAATGATGATAGTATCGTCTATTTTATTGTCTGTGCGGTCTCTCTGCGTCTGCAGCTGTAGTTCCAGAGCATCGCAGTAAGAAAGTCTTCCCGCATGAATGACATTGAGTTTTTTTTCCATATGAAAGTAGAATAATCCAAGGGGAGATCCGAGTAAAGCCCAGGGGTGAGATTTCTTTAAAGGTATAGAACTTCCGAAGTGACTGTTTCACCAAGTGTGATTTTTCTCCACCCTGATTTTTTAGATTCCACTTTGAAGTGTTTCGATTTATCAGAGATCTGAAAATAGGTCGATGGTGTCATATTGATGAGGAGATTGCCCAGTTTAAATTCTCTTTCATTGTGATAATGACCGCAGAAAACAGGTATATCCCCTTTATAGCTTGAGAGCAAATTCTGAAGGGCGTCCATATTCTGCAGAGGATATTTTCTATCCATAAATGGGACTCCCGCTATGGCAGGAGGATGATGAATAAAGAGGATTGGCTGCAGATCTGTTTTCAAATCATCTTTGAGGGCTGAAAGCTGATAAGAACTGATTTTATGACGCGAACTATCGGTAAAGATGAGACGATAACCATCAATATCTCTCTTATAATAAAGATCTCCATAAACCGGCTCATAATTAAAAACTTCTGCCAGGGGCATAGTCTTGTCGTGATTACCGGGCATGACGCAATAGTCTAATCCGGTCGCATCGAGTTTCTCTTTAACATAAGCATAGATCTGTTTATCATTTCTGGAAAAGCAAAGGTCTCCTGACAGAACAAGGAGATCCGGAGAATATTGGACAATTTCAGTAAGGATTCTTTCAAAATTGGAGACAACATCTATCCCGTCAATAGCCTTATCCTTTTTAAAAGTTATATGGATATCAGTAATCTGACATATCCGGAATGTTGTCATATTGTGCAAATCCTTATGTATATCTTTCTATTTTCGTACAAATAGAGCTTATTGTTTAAAAAAATATAAAAATACACACAGAGATCCCCCTTTTGTCATTTTTTAGACCCATCAGACTGATCTTCTTTCATTTTATTAAACTCTTTTTCCAGAGTGATGGTCCGCTTATTAATTTCGTTTACCCTGAATTCAATGGAATTGAGAATCCAGAATGAAAAGTGATTCGCCTTATTGGCGTTGTGAATCAGCATGATTATTTTAATGGAAACGAGCAGGACACCTATTTCAAGCGATATGGCTGAAGGAAGAAAATGTGTTGTGAGCTCAAGAGTAAAAAATATGAGAACCACAGCGAGAAATGCCATATTTATGATGTTTTCATTTCTGTTTTTATTGGTACCGCCGATACTGCCCAAGAGCTGCCGAACCCTTTCTTTCTCTTTTTTAAACTCTTCCAGTTCTCTTATCAATTCAGCTTCTTTAGCTGAAATTTCATCTACGTCCATAAATGTCTCCCTGTTGTAGTTTGGAGGCACATTATATACTGAAAAAGTGAACAATGGAATATGGAATCATTGACCTTTGCCTATCGGTTCAATATATTCAAGGAAACGAATATTAAGAGAAGGTCCAACTATGGAATTACTTGCTCCTGCAGGAAATATAGAGAAACTAAAATACGCATATCAGTACGGCGCCGATGCCGCTTATATAGGAATAAAAAACTTTTCACTTAGAGCGAAGGCCGATAATTTCGGTCGCGATGAAGTGGAATATATACGGGAAATAAAGGGGGACAAAAAACTCTACTGTGCCCTGAACATCTTTTTTCACAATGAAGATATTAAAAAGCTTGAAATGCAGATCGACCAGTTCGCCGACTATCCCTTCGATGCTTTTATTATAAGCGATCTGGGTATACTGAACCTTCTGAAAAAACGCTTCCCCGACCGAGAAATGCATTTGTCCACTCAGGCAAACTGTATTAACCCCGAAGCGGCAAAAATATACCGGGATCTGGGATTCTCCCGGCTGATTCTCGGAAGGGAAACATCCCTTGAAGACATTAAAGAGATAAAAGCCGCCGTACCTGAAGTAGAACTGGAAACCTTTGTTCACGGAGCCATGTGTATGGCCTATTCGGGACGCTGTTTCCTCAGTAAATCCATGACCGATCGATCGGCAAACCAGGGGTCCTGTGCCCATTCATGTCGGTGGAGTTATAAGGTTCTGGAGGAAAAAGAGAGACCGGGAGAGTATTACCCCATTGAAGAGGGTGAAAATTATACAACCATAATGTCTTCAAAGGATCTCTGCATGATCGATTATATTCAGGAACTGAAAGATGCGGGAATCGATTCCCTTAAAATCGAAGGGCGTATGAAGTCCATCTACTATGCCGCGGTTATTACACGAGCCTACAGAAAAATGATCGATAGTAAAAATGGAATTGTCGTACCGGACCTCGAGGGTTTCAAGGAAGAGATCTACAAAGTAAGCCACAGAGAATTTTCTACTGGTTTCTATTTCGACAAATCGGATATTGAAGAATCGACAACTAAAATGTATGAAAGAGAATACGCCTTTCTCGGCTCTATTGGCAACGAACAGGAAGATGGCACCTGGACCATAGATGTGAAGAATCAGATAAGACTCACCGATGAAATAGAGTTCATCGGACCGGATCTTTTATACGTAAAATGTGAAAACCTGAAACTCTACGATGTGAATGGTGAAGAGGTTATAAAAGCCGATCATGGGAAAGAGTACACGATAAGTACAACTACTCCGCTTGAGGAAGGGTTTATTATCAGAAAAAAAGCGGACAAACCAGTTGCTTACGCACCATAGGAATCATTGATAGAGATTGGGAAATATTACAAAGATCACTCAAAAAGGATGTATTTTTTTTTGAGTGATCTTCGTGCTTCATTTCGAATATGGTTCAATTATCTGAATATATTAGAAAGAGAACTTATATATTCCCTATATTTAACATATATTTCATCGTATTTTTTAGTATCTTCACCAGGTTCATACCGCAATACTTCAGACCCGATGCAATGTTCATCAGTTAAATATTTAAGGTCAGTTTCTCCGTTATTTAAATGATTGTATGCCCATAGAGCCTGTACGGCGCCACCCATGACAGCAGCTTCTGAGTTGTCTGAAACAACTATTGTAGTTTTTAGAATATCTGCAGCAATCTGCCGCCATATTAAACTGTTTGAACCACCACCTGTAAGATTAATCTCTTCCGGTTTAAATCCCAGTCTTAAAAAACTTTCCAAACCGATTCTCATACCGAATATTGCAGATTCCATAGAGCAGCGGATAATATTTGCTTTTGTGACATTTTCCATTTCCATACCTGTCAATGTGCCTTTGCCATTTGGAAAATTAGGAGTTCTTTCTCCATTAAAGTAAGGAAGTAAAATCAAACCACCACTTCCAGCACTGGATCGCGCTGCCAGATAGTCAATTTCATCCACTTCAATACTCAGTAAATTTCTCATTATCTCAGTAGAAACAGTACAATTCATAGTACATAACAGAGGCAGCCATCCACCAGTAGAAGAGCAAAATGAAGCAATATGTCCTTCATCATCGAAAACAGGCTTATCAGAATACCCATAAAGTGTTCCCGAAGTCCCCAGACTCATAGTCATAATTCCATCAACTACAGCTCCTGTACCGATAGCAGCTATCATATTGTCACCACCACCGGACGAAACGACAATTCCTTCAGGGATTCCAAAAAGTTTTGACGCTTCGCTGGTTACAAATCCTGCAGGTTCATGAGCGTTAATCAATCGTGGAAGTGCTTTCCTTAAATCTCTATCCCGATCCAGAGCGTGCAATACCTGATCACTCCATCTTCTCTCTCTGATATCGAGCAAAGCCGTACCGGAAGCATCTCCGTATTCCATGACTTTCTCTCCTGTTAATCGGTAGTTCAGGTAATCATGCGGAAGTAAAATGGTTTCCATTTTATCATATAGATCTTTGTGATTGTCTTTCAACCAGAGTATTTTAGAGGCTGTATAACCAGCCAGAACTGGATTTCCAGCATCCTTTATAATTTGATCAATACCACCAACCTTTGCAGTGATGTCATCGCACTGTTCCTGTGTTGAAGTGTCACACCATAACTTGACAGAATGAAGAACCTCTCCTTTTTTATCAATGGGAACAAACCCGTGCTGTTGACCTGAAACCCCCAGTGCAATGGCAGTTTCTCTGATAGTTTTATCAATCTGAAAAAATGCTTTAGCAGCGGCATCTATCCACCACTTTGCTTCCTGCTCTCTAGTTCCGTCAACTCTACTTATTATTTTATGAGGGACTGTTGCTGATCCCACAATTATTTTATTCTCAAAATCATAAAACATAACTCTGGTACTCTGTGTACCAAGATCAATTCCGATAATTGTTTTCATATATAGTACCTCCTTTTTTTTTCTAAAAAAAAGCCAGCCGATTAAACCGGCCAGCTATTTAATTACAATTTACTTAATACTATTTTTTATCTTGACTACTAATGCTTCCTAATTTTTGCTTATCTTTTTTACCCTTGGATTTTACATCATATATAACGGCTAAAGCGATTATTGCCCCTCGTACAATTTGCTGCAGATAGGAGTTCACACTGGCCAGATTCATGATATTATTTAAAAATCCGACTATAAATGCCCCCGCAACTGTTCCTCCAGCTGTTCCAACACCTCCGGAAAAACTGGTACCTCCAATAATTGATGACGTTAAGGCATGAAATTCATAGCCTATAGCTCCGTTAGGAAGTCCTGAATTAACCCTGGACATGAATAAAACACCGGCTACTCCCACTAAAACACCATTGACTAAATAAGCTATGATCTTATTCTTATTGACATTTATTCCGGAAGCTATGGCTGCCTCTTCATTTCCACCAATTGCGAAAAGAGATCTTCCGAATCTAGTGTGATTCAGGATATACCAGGTAAGTACAAAGAATACGAGTAAAAATACGATCGGTGTAGGTATAAAGCCAATAGATCCCTGTCCAAATACAGTGTAATCATCAATCTGATAAATATTCTGTCCATTTGTATATAACAGAGCAGCACCTCTGGCCATTGCCAACATGGCTAATGTGGCAATAAACGGTGGAGCTTTAAACCTTGTAACCATAAGAGCATTAATGAGATTACAAAACACGGCTACAAAAATAGCTACAAAAAAAGCCAAAGTGAGTGAACCAGTCATTTTAAATACAGAGACTGAAAGTACTCCAGATAACGCTAATACAGAACCGGAAGATAAGTCGATCATTCCACATATAATTAGAATTGTTTCCCCAAATGCCAATATTGTCGTTACGGCAATCTGTCTTGAAACATTTGTGAGATTCCCCGTTGTAAGGAAGTTGGAATTTATCAATGTAGAGACAACAATCACTGCAAACAATATTAAAAATATACTGTGTTTTTTTCTTACCTTATTTATAGCTAATTCAAATTTTCCTGAAATTGCTTTCATACATCAGCCTCCTTTTTATACATTCCTGTTGCCATTTTCATAATCAGTTCCTGAGAAAATTCTTCGCGTTTTACAACGCCCTGAATTTCACCTTTTGCCATAACATAGATACGGTCACACATACCTATTAATTCAGGAAGCTCAGATGACACCATGATAATTGATTTATTTTTAGACAAAAAAGAGGTCATCAGTTTATAGATTTCATATTTTGCACCGACATCAATCCCTCTTGTAGGTTCATCCATAATCAAAATATCGGGATTATTAATCATCCATTTAGCCAGAACTACTTTCTGCTGATTACCTCCGCTCAATGAATCAATAGTTGTTTCATATGATGGTGTTTTAACATTCATCTTCTTGCAAATTGCAGCTATATCTTCTGCTTCTTCCCTGGTGTGTAGTCTTCCATGGTAAAAAAACTTTTTCAGATTGGCAAGTGAGACATTTTCTCTAACACCCCTGATCGGGATAATCCCATAACGCCTTCTGTCTTCAGACAGCATAACAATTCCATTCTCAATACATTTTTTAACGGTCTTATGGACGATTTTCTTACCATTCTTTTTAATTGTTCCCTCAGTATAGGGGTCCAGTCCGAAAATTGCCCTCATCACTTCCGAGCGCCCTGCACCCATGAGACCTGCAAATCCGACAATCTCTTTTTCGTTTACATGAAAGTCTATATTATTGAATTTACCGGGACTTGATAGGCCGGTAACTTCTAAAATCTTATTCTCGGTTTTAAGTTCTTCTTTGGGATATTCGTCTGTTAACTCTCTCCCGACCATCATTGTGATTACCTGGTCCATAGTTATGTTTTCTTTTAGTCTTGTCTCAACTACATTGCCATCACGAAGTATGGTAATTTCATCTGCGATCCTAAAAATCTCATCCATTTTATGAGAAATGTAGATGATTGAAGTTCCTCTTTCTTTAAGCTCTTCAATTTTCTTAAACAGAAAATCCACTTCTTTTTGGGTTATTGCCGAGGTCGGCTCATCCATAATGATAATCTCAGCTTTATAGAATATCGCTTTTAATATTTCAAGCATCTGAATATCAGAAACTGAAAGATCTTTCATCTGTGTAGAAGGTGAATAAGATAATCCCTCTCGCTCTAAAAGCTCAATGGTCATTTTTCTAATCAGTTTCCAGTCAACTTTTTTAAACTTATTCAAAGGAAGTCGTCCAAGAAAAAGACTTTCTTCAACTGACATTTCGGGAATGTAATTCAATTCCTGGAAAATCATTGAGATTCCCAACTCTCGAGCTTTTATTGGATTGCTTATTCGGACTTTTTCACCATCGATGAAAATATTTCCACTATCAGGGGTATATACCCCGTTTAGGATTTTCATCAGTGTAGACTTTCCAGCTCCATTTTCTCCA
>JADGDJ010000168.1 GCA_016744925.1 Spirochaetaceae bacterium | reverse complement strand
TACTGTTATTGCCGCGACTGTTCTCGGGGGAGCCTATATCGGTGGAGGAAAGGGCTCAGTGCTGGGAACATTTTTTTGTGTTCTTATCATAACAATCATTAATACCAGTTTAATCATACTCGGGGTCTCCAGTTACTGGCAGCAGGTGGTTATCGGGATTGTTATTCTATTATCAGTATCAGTACCGGTTCTGGTAAACAAATTATTGAAAAATTAGGAAAACTTATGAAAAATATCAGTTTTATAAATCAGAATAAAAAATTTCTAAGACTTTTTCTCATCAGTCTCATAGTCGTTATTGTTATGGGTCTGCTCACAAATATGAAGTTTTTCTCAATCAGAAACTGGAACTCAATGTTGAGCATGATTCCTGAACTGGGAATACTATCTTTAGGTATAATGCTGGCAATGATAGTGGGAGGAATTGACCTTTCAATCGTATCAATTGCCAATTTGAGCGGAATTATTGCTGCGCAGACAATGCTGCAGATTGACAACTCATTCTGGGGTCTTGTTGCAGGTCTTATCCTGGGAATTGCCGTGGGAGCACTTAGTGGAGCCTTAAATGGATTTCTTATCGCCTATGTGGGAGTTCATCCTATCCTGGTAACTTTAGGGACATTTCAGTTATTTAAAGGCATTGCCATTGTTATTTCGAAAGGATATGCCATTGTCAATTTTTCTGAAGGATTAACTACTGTTTTCAATCAGAGTTATTTTGGGCTGATTCCTAATATTTTCATCATATTTATACTGGTGGGATTATTAATTTCATTTATTCTGGTCAAAACCATATTCGGACAAAGTATCTATTTTGTCGGAGAAAATTATAAGGCATCTGTCTATTCATCGCTCAATTCCAAAAAATTACTATTAAAAACATTTATTCTGATTGGAATTCTGGGAGCAATCGCCGGAATTATCATGTCTGGAAAGACGAATAGTGCAAAAGCAGATTATGGAGCTTCATATATACTGCAGAGCATTCTTATCTGCCTTCTTGGTGGTGTTAACTGGGAAGGAGGGGTCGGTAAAACTTCCGGTGTCATACTTTCTGTATTTACACTCCAGTTTCTCAATTCCGGTTTTGGACTATTGAGGTTCAGTAACTTTTTTAACATCTTTTTCACAGGTTTATTTCTTCTGATAGTAATGATTTATTACTATTACATCGAAAATTACGATCTAAATCGAATGAAAGCCAAATTACACAAAACATAATATAGGAGTTCAATATGAAAAAAATACTCAACGATCCGCAAAATTTTGCAATCGATACTTTAAAGGGAATTTATGCAGCTCATCCAGATTCTTTAACATATGTTAATGATGATTTGCACTGTCTGGTAAAGACCAATTTATCTGATAAGGGAAAGGTCGGAATTGTAACAGGAGGCGGTTCAGGGCATCTTCCATTATTTTTGGGATATGTCGGAGAAGGACTTTTAGACGGTTGTGCCGTTGGTGATGTTTTTCAGTCACCCAGTTCAGAACAAATTTTTGAAATAACCAAAGCCGTGAATTCCGGAAACGGTGTTCTCTACATCTATGGAAATTATAGCGGTGATATTATGAATTTCGAAATGTCTTCAGATATTGCAGAAATGGAAGATATTAAAACAGACCATCTTGTCTGTGGAGAAGATGTTGCTTCATCTATTAAAGGGGAAGAGCATAAAAGAAGAGGTGTTGCAGGTATCTTTTTTGTCTACAAATGTGCTTCTGCCAAAGCTGATGAGCTGGCATCTTTAGAAGAAGTGAAAAGAATCGGTGTGAAAGCTGCTGCCAATGTTCGAACTATGGGCTTTGCTTTATCTCCCTGTATTATCCCGGAAGTAGGGAAACCTTCATTCACATTAAAAGATGATGAAATGGAAATCGGTATGGGTATTCATGGAGAACCGGGTATAGAAAGAACCAAAGTCATGCCTGCAAAAGAGCTGGCCCATGCACTTCTCGACAGGATTGTTATAGATCTTCCTTATGAAAAAGGTGATGAAGTCTGCCTTATGGTCAATGGTCTGGGAGCTACACCACTTGAAGAATTATACATAATTTTTGGTGAAGTCAGCGAATATCTGAAAGAGAAGGGGATCAAGGTTTTCCATACATTTATCGGAGAAATGGCAACATCTATGGAGATGGCCGGTGGATCGGTTACTCTATTGAAACTGGATGATGAGCTAAAAAGTCTGGTAAGTAAATCCTGCTCGACTCCCTTCTATTCTCAGAAAAACTTATAGGAATTGAAAATGAGCAAAGACATTGAAAAGTTAAAAAAAATGATGCAGCATCTTGCTGTAACTTTTGAAGGGAAAAGAGATTATCTTATTGAACTTGATTCTGTGATGGGAGATGGAGATCTGGGAATTACCATGTCCAAAATTTTTATTCAGGCATCTAAAGACATGCAGGACTATAGCGATAGCTCTGTGGGAGCTTTCTTCTTTAAATCAGGGATGATCATGTCAAAAACAGCTCCTTCAACCATGGGTACACTCATGGCCAGTGCCTTTATGGAGGCAGGAAAATTACTGAAAGAGCATGAAGTGATTGATGTTGAACTGTGGAAAATTTTCTTTAATGGTGTACAGGGTGGTATTGTGAAAAGAGGAAAAGCATCGGTTGGTGATAAAACAATTTTTGATGTTTTTTATCCTGTTTACGAATCCACTATTGATGTAGATTTTGAAAATGAATCAGCTTTTTTTACAAAGATAAAAGAAGTTGCTGAAACCTCCCTGCACAATACAAAAGATATGAAAGCTCAATTTGGTAAAGCTGCATGTTTCGGTGATAAATCCATAGGACATGAAGATGCCGGGGCTACAGTTGCTTATCTGCTGATTGATAGCATGCATACATTTCTAAGGGAATATTCATGATTGTTACAAGTGAAAAAATTACACAACAAAACTCTCGGGAATTTGGACAGTTAGTTGACTCATCCATGCATGAACCTGCTTACAAGGGGGATGATTTTTCTTTTTTTAAAAATATGGACACGGTTAATTTTCCCAATAGCACAGGGATTTCCATGGTGGAAGCATATTCCGGTTCAAAAAAGACTACAGGGACCCTTGAAATCCACAAAGAAGCGCGGGAAATAATTATTCCAACAGACTCCAGTGTTTTTCTTGTCCTTGCAACAGGTAAGGATAAACCGGAGATGTCTAGTGTAAAAGCTCTGACACTTGATCCCGGGGCGTTATTTATAGTTAATCCCGGTGTCTGGCATTATGCTCCGATTACATTAGAAGACCGATCTAACGTCTTTGTCATGCTTGATTCCACAACTCCGGATAAGGATCTATTTCAGGTAGATCTTCAGGAAGAATGGGGTGAAACAATAATCCTTTTATAACAATTATATACTATCTCCGGTCGATCGGCTGGAGATGGATGCCATACCGCAATCTCTCCCGTTCATAGTTCTAAACGTTATTCAGGGAGAGAATGAATGAACGCTTTAAATTCCTGATCTCAGCAATGGAAGATATGAGATCTATCAAAACATCCATTGCAAAAGATAATCCGAAGGTAGCCATTGAGATGATCAAAAGAATAAGAGCAGCTGTAATACATTTGAAAGATTTTCCTAATAGCGGCAGGATAATCCCGGAAACAGCTAATCCTCAGTTAAGAGAAGTGATTATTTCAAATTTTCGTGTTATGTATCGGATAACTGATTCGACCATAAATTGCCTTCAATCTGAAGCACTACATCACCCTCCACTGTAATAGTCATTAAACACTATCCAAGGAGAAAAATGTGAATTCTTTAAACTCGATAGTATTGGAACCCTATTTCATAAATAGAAATATCTTTGATTTTGTACATTTAAAAGTGTATATTATGTACAAGAGAGGTTGAGTCATGGCACATATTAATTTAGAAAAAGATCTTATTCCACTTTCTGATTTCAGAGCTTCTTATAAAAAATATATTACGAGTCTTTCTGAGGAAAGAAATTCTATTGTATTAACTCAAAACGGGAAAGCCGCAGCAGTTTTGGTTTCTCCGGGAGAATATGATTTGCTAACAGGAAAAAATGAAGTCTTAAATTTAATTGCCTCCCGATTGCAGGAAATCTCCAATGGTGAGTTTGTTACAGATGAAGATGATATGTGGAAAGAACTTGAATCGTGAGAGTTAAGTTTCTAATTTCAGCTATGGAAGAGATGAGGTCTATCAAAACTTATATTGCTAAAGATAATCCGAAAGCTGCAATTATTATGATCAAAAGAATAAGAGCTGCTGTTAAACACCTGACTGATTTTCCTTACAGTGGTAGAATAATCCCGGAAACTTCAAATCCTCAGTTACGAGAAGTTATTGTATCTAATTATCGTGTTATGTATCAGATAACAGATACTGCCATACATATTTTTGCAGTGTATGAAGGTCATAAATTACCTTCTATCTGAAGTACCAACGACAATCTCCTAATTTCATAATCAATGTACTTTTATGGGTCCACAAGGACTTGAACCTAAATCGTTATTCTGTAAGGAATTATATGATTTTGTTGCATTTTGTTTAACTCTGTGTCTGGCAATGAATTAGCTGAACTGGTTGTTGTTTTATTTTGTTTTGGTCCGCATGCTATTGTTAAGTTTTTTAGGTTGAATTGGTTACAGAAGTGGTTACTTCTGGTAAGTTTTCGATTGTCTGGATGAATAGAATATCAGGCAATCAGAGTTGATTTATATAAATATAAATATAAAGAGTAAGAAATATCTTTACACAGTGTGATGTGTTATACTTTACACCAAATAAGTTGTTGGAGGTTTACATGGCAACAAATTTAGCTATTGATGATCAATTACTTGTTCAGGCTCAAAATATTGGTGGTATTAAGACTAAAAAGGAAACTGTAAATCTGGCCCTCAAAGAATTTGTACAGAGAAGACAGCAAGAGGAAATAATCGCCCTCTTCGGTGAGATTGATTATAGTGATGATTATGATTATAAGAAAATGAGGGACAGAAATTGAAAGTACTTGTAGATACATCAGTCTGGTCTCTTGCATTCCGAAAGAAAAATCCTACAGAAGATGAGAAAAAAATTATTGAAGAGCTTAAAGAACTGCTATGTGAGCTGAGAGTCGTGCTAATTGGACCGATCAGACAAGAATTACTTTCAGGTATTTCAAATGAGTTAAAATTTCAGACGTTAAAGGAAAAAATGAGAGCATTTGATGATCTGGTTATTACATCTCAGAATTATGAAAATGCAGCAAAAATCTATAATGACTGCCGTAAGAATGGAATAAAGGGATCACAAATAGATTATCTCATCTGCAGTGTCGCCAAGTCTAATAATATAAGCATATTCACAACAGATAAAGATTTTAGTAATTACAATAAAATAATTGAACTTAAGCTTCATCTGGTAAGAAAAGAAATATAGGAGACTGCATAACAAGTAATTGAACCAGTCACCCCTATTGTGCCAATACCTGGCCTATGACCAGGCCGTCGTGCAGGTTTATTGAACGTTGAACTAAACCGCTGTTCCAGCGGTGGAAAGGTTCCACTCTAAAATATTCTTTAAACTTTCAAGGATTTCCCCACTTTAATAATCTCTGACTCTATTTCCACAATAGATGCGGAGGTGTTTTATGACACAAGAACTTGAAGCCATGCGCAAAGCCATGATCATCCGCAATTATGCGACAAAAACTACATCAACTTATATTGCCGTACTGAAAAAGTATTTCACTCAGCTGGAAAAACCTATAGATTCTGTGACTCTAGATGATATTCTCAAGTGGCAATATCATTTGGTCTATGTAGATCAGGTCTCATGGTCACATTTTAACCAGATGGTGTGCGCTCTCCGGTTCGATTTTCAGAAAGTACGAGGTGTTGATTGGCCAGTTAACCATATTCCCTTCCAGAAGACCCGAAAAAAGCTGCCCGCTGTAATGAATAAACAGGAAGTTTCTCTTCTGCTATCTCATGCCCGCAAAAATCCCAGACACTACGCCATTTTGGCGACTCTTTACAGTACCGGGCTGAGAATCAGTGAGCTTGTTGATCTGAAAATATCGGATATCGACAGCAAAAATATGATCCTTCATGTCCGGCAGGGAAAAAGAGGAAAAGACAGACAGGTTTAATTGAGTGCGGAATTGCTGGAAATTTTGAGGAATTACTACAAGTCTTGTCATGTAAAACCCCGTGGTGTATTTTAATACGTCCGGACAGAATTACTGAAATTTTACATGATATATTTTGAGTATTTTGATAATTTAATTTATTGTTTACTATATGATTTAAAATATGTGAATATCACCACATAATTACCATAGTGTGGTGTAATAGTGAAATATGAGCTCTGTTATGTAAATTACTCTTTTTGCAGCATATGAAGGTCATAAAATCCCAAAGATATCATATTTTGAAGCACCGCATCGCTCTCCTCTGTAATAGTAATTAAACACTATCCAAGGAGAAAAAACGTGAATTCTTTAAACTCGATTTTACTTGAAGGAAACCTTGTAAGAGATCCTGAAATGGGAGCAACACCTAAGGGAACACAGTTCTGTAAATTTTCCATAGCTTCAAACCGCTATTATAAACAGGAAGGAGAGAAGGTGGACGAGGTTTCCTATTTTGATGTAGAGGTCTGGTCAAAGCTGGCAGAAAATTGTCAGAACAATCTGGAAAAGGGACGCGGTGTACGGGTCGTTGGTCGATTGAAGCAGGATCGTTGGCATGATGAAGATGGAAAGGGGAGAACCAAGGTTAAAATTGTAGGAGAGCATGTTGAATTTAAGCCTCAGTTTAAAAAACTGGGAAGTACTGAATCAGTTGAAGAAACTGAAAAAGAAACAGCAGATATCGCATTTTGATTCATAAGATCGTTTCCGGTTTTATAGACCGGAAACAATCCTGTAAATGATAATTTTATGAAGTCAACGACTTGATAATACGGTCCATCTGTTCTTCTTGTCTCAATTGACTTCTGAACAGTTTGAATTGGGCACGACACCGCTCAATATTGTGATTGGTTCTGTGTGTTCTGAAATAATTGTCTCCATTGAGATAATCGGTAAGAAACCTCAAACCGATGGTGTATGTCAGAAGCCTGCCTGAAAAAACGAGGTAGTCGATCTCTTTTTTGCACAAAATATCCTTTGTTTCAGAGAGAAATCCTCCGGCAAAACCTTTGAATATTTCAATATCCATTTCCACTTTAGATAGATCCGGTTCATCTTCCGCTCCCGTGTTAGTGGCCGTTCGAATAGTATCTCCAAAATCATAGTGGATAAAACCCGGCATAACCGTATCGAGATCAATAACGCATAATCCCCGATTATTCTCATCGAGTAGGACATTGTTGAATTTTGTATCGTTATGAGTCACTCTTTTGGGAATGTGGCCTTCATTTCCCAGCTGTAGAATGGTTTGCATTTCTGATCGGTACTTCTCAATGAACAGTATTTCATCTTTAATAGAGGCTGCTCTATTGAATTTGTCCTCTTGTAAAATCTGATAAAAGGTATCCAGTCTTTTTTCAATATTGTGAAAATCCGGAATAGTTTCTACCAATTCATCTCCGGGAAGGTCAGAAAGAAGTTTCTGAAATTTCCCAAACATTTTCCCCCCTTCAAAGGCTATATTGCTATCGGGAACTATATCATAACTTTTATTAGGCCAAATATAGAGGTACATTCGCCAGTAGTTTCCCTTTTCATCAATGAGATAGGCTCTCTCTTCAATCGTGGGAATCAGGGTCAGTATCTCTCTTTCAGGATTTCCCATCCCAGTTTCGATCAATTTGTTATGGAGATGGGAAGTTACTTTTCGTATATTCTCCATCAGTCCGGGAACATCGGCAAAGATTGTACTGTTGATTCTCTGCAATATGTAATCGGGAGAGTCCTGTTGTTCCGTTTTTAGTAAAAATGTTTCATTAATGTGTCCGCTGCCGTAGGGTTGACAAGATAAAAGTGTTCCCTTCATGCGGAATTGTCGGCTTATTTTATTAAAGTCATGTTTCATATTCAGTCTCTTTCACTCATTGTAAAATCAATATTACGCGGTGGTTGTGTGGATTTTTTTACAAATGCTCTCAATTCATCATCAACGGGGATCCCTTTTTTCTCAGCCAATAATCTGGTCTGCCAGGCATACCAGAGATCGACCAGACGAGTCTCTCCTTCTTTAATGTATGCAAAGGATCTGTCGAATAATTCTGTTAGAAACTTCTCATCATTTTTCTCAAAAGCCGCAAGAGCCGCTATGGAGAGTACTCTCTCTTCTTCTCTCATGAGAGCAGAGAGAGAATTATAATATTTCCATGCCTCATCGTATTTTTTCTTTTTAATGAGAAGCATCATTAACTCTATTGTTATATAAGTCTGCTGGTTTGAGCCTTCTAAAGCCACAGCGCGTTTCAAAGCGTCTATTGCCTGATCATCGTCACCCCAATTGTTAAGAGCCATTGCCATGTTTCGCCAGGCAATAGGTGTGGCTTTGATACTGATCGAATCTTGCCAGCATTTTACCGCTTTTTCTTCCTTATCATTCTCATAAAGAAGCACTCCCAGATGGATATAAGGCCAGGGATTTTCCTTTTCATTTCTGACAGAGTTTTCCAGAATCCTTTGCCATGCCGGATCAACAATCCATGATGGACCATTTTTAAGAGAATCAAAAGCAGGCATCTTTCCTGTTGTAAGAAGTTCAAGCCAGGGTTTCTGATCATCTTTTAGATCCATTTCAGGGAAATGAAATCCTTCAGGAGTCGATTCTTTGGCTCTTTTCTCTTCCAACGCTCCCCAGCCGGATCCATTGTGTATGATCTTCTCCGGCGTTTTTGTACTGTAAGATTTGAATAACTCATGGCGATTATTGACATTTTCTGCTGAGAGTGATTTTTCAATTTCACCTTTGATAAAGGATTTTGCCTTATCCCATGTCCCTGCAGCTTTATTAGAATCTACAAATGTGGATCCGAAAATCTGAGTAAACTCCCATGTTGTTTTACCGGGCATCTGTAAGCCGTGAAGTTGGGTCGGTGCCAGACCTGCCTGTATCTCAAGGTAGTCTCCTTTTCCCGGTTCCGATAGATAATCACACCAGTTTCTTCCACCCCGATGATTACCCCAGCAGAACATTTTCCTGTACTGCAGTTTCGAGCTTGACCGTTCAAAAAATGTAAAACCATCATTGTAAAGAGCAGCTTCCCAGGGGGATGGACACTCTTCAGGGTTCTGAAAGAAATATTCACTGGAATAATCAAAATCCAGAGGATAGGACGGATCTTTACCGGGGAGAGAAGGCAGATCCAGGATAGTTCCTCTACCAAATTCGTGTACGCTTCCCTCTTTGGTTGTAGATTCAGGTTTAATATAGAGAACCTGATCGGTTTCAGAGAATATTCTTACATTTTTATTTTCTTTTATAGCAATATTTGTCCACCAGTACATGGGAACAGAGACGTCATTATTATTTACAATCCGTACATAAGCACTAAGTTCCCCGGCTCCCGATGGAAGATGGAAATCTATTGAGAAATAGATTTTTCTATTTCTTTCATATTCATATACTCTTAGGAATTCATTGCCCTCATCATCTTTCATCACGCAAAAATAGAGCGGCTCACAGGTTAGAACAGAATGTCCGAATTGACCGATATTCCATTCGATTCCACCGGAAAACCAGGCATCTCTCGTTGAGAGGTTCGCCGGTTGAAATACACTATTTTTGAATAGCAGTTCCCGATCTTCATTTTTGTCAAAAAGAGATATTAATCGTGCTCCGTAATCGGCAAGGAAGATAGCCTTCAGATTTTCATTTTCCAATACGACGGTTTTAAATTCAAGATCTTCTTTTTTTCTGCTGTAATTGTCCTGCATTTTATAGGGAAGAATCCGGAAACCTGTTTCATGACCGAATAATTTTTTATCTTTTTCTGAAAATGTCTCGTCAAAAGCGCAGGGTGCCATTCTTTCGGGAGATTTGAACATGGGCAGAGGATTTTCTTCTCCCAGAAGAGAACCTTGTATTTTTATCTTATCTATCGTTATTTTCATAGTAATTATTCCTTTAAGGCTCCACCGGTGACACCGGC
>JADGDJ010000406.1 GCA_016744925.1 Spirochaetaceae bacterium | reverse complement strand
GGAGAACCGGCCTATGGGAAAATGGACAGCTGCTGTGAAGATACATCATCGTGCAGTACCTGCGGTTCAGGTGAACACTCTCATTTCGATGAGTTTATTAAAAATAATGCTGATTGATATTTAGTGGAAATCATAAAAAGTCCCTGCTAAAAGCAGGGACTTTTTTTATTGATATTTATTGTTTGGAGCAATTAATAATCCCTAGAAATCACTAAAATCAGAACTGTCGTAATCATCGCTGTCTGTAAGCGCAATTCCGGTGGATTCCTGATTCCTCTTAATATTTGAAACCAGTTTTTCTGAAGGTTTATTCAATAAGAGTTTTTTCTGCTCATTGGCGATTTTAAAGAATGATATAGACTGCTCCATTAAACCCGCCTGGGCGGCGAGCTCTTCCGATGTAGAAGCCATCTCTTCAGAAGCCGAGGCATTTTGCTGAACAACCATATCGAGCTGGTTAAGTGCTTTTGTAATCTGTTCTGCTCCGATATTCTGCTCTCCACTGGCTGCACTTATTTCCTGAACAAGTTCTGCTGTCCGCTGAATGTCCGGTATTAATTTATTAAGCATTCCTCCAGCATTTTCAGCAGAAATTGAAGTATCCGATGCTAACTGAGTAATTTCCGTAGCTGCCACCTGGCTTTGTTCTGCCAATTTTCTTACTTCAGAGGCAACAACAGCGAAACCTTTTCCCTGTTCCCCTGCTCTTGCAGCCTCAATAGCTGCATTGAGCGCAAGTAGGTTGGTTTGTCTTGAAATCTCTTCAATAATGGATATTTTTTTCGCAATAGACTGCATAGCTCCTACTGCTTCATTTACAGCTCTCCCGCTTTCCTGAGCATTTGCTGAAGCACTTTTAGAAATCTTCTCAGTTTCCAGAGAGTTATCGGCATTTTGCTGGATATTGGAACTCATTTCTTCCATTGATGAGGAAACTTCTTCTGTCGAGGCTGCTTGTTCAGTGGCTCCTTGAGATAATTGCTGGGCACTGGAACTCATTTGCTGACTGCCAGCATTGACATTAGTAGATGCGGACTGAATATCCTCAATTACATCTATAAGTTTTTCTGTCATAATCTTTAATGAATGATACACACCGCGATCACTTTTTTTGTCACAGTCGAACTCAATTCTCAGATCCCCCTCTGATATTTTCCTGGTAACATCTAAAATTTCACTGGGATCTTTCCCCAGCAGTTTGAGAATATTATCAGTGACCAACATGGAAATAATAGGACCTATAATCAGAGCAGCAAGACCGATGAGTAAAGCCATTATCATAGAAATCTGAACAGATGAATCAATGGCTAAAGATTGCGATAATTGCGCCTTTTCTGTAAAGTTCGCTATTTTTTCCAATTCAGGCTCTATGGAATGAATGGCATCTCTCATTTCCTCAATATATAGGGTAATATTCCGGTTCTCCATGACCAAAGCATTAAATGTGTCACGATATTTCTTCATATCTTCCGTGATATCGTCCAAATGTTCCTGGTGTGCCTTAGAATTTTCAAAAGCATCAATAAGATTATCTACACCTGAGAGTGTCGCCGTAATATATTTTTCATCACCCCTCAGCAAATAATCTTTTTCATTTTTCCTTATATCCAGAGCCAAAGCTCCTACTCTAGGTACCATAACTGAATCAATGGCTTCCTCAATATCATGCGCAGTGGTTCTCATAATCTGATAAAATCTATTTTCCTGAGTTTGAGAAGTACCAGCAAGTATTCTTCCTGCAGCATTCCTGTAACTTGCGAAGGCCGCCTGCTGAGCTGCCTTGGAAACAGCATCACAACTGCTGACCTTAAGCGCTTCCTCATATGCATTCATTGCACTTATGAATTTTTTCGAATAATCTCTGCTTTTAGTACGCATGTAATCTTTTTCATAACGACGAATTTGTAAAAGAGAAATGTATAGATTGTCTATGGCATGTTCTGGAATTTTCTCCTGAAAATCATGAGCAGCATCACGGAACTCACCTTGCAGGCCGGAGTTGTGATCTAATCCATTGATCTGAAATCCGACAACAACTTTTTTAAAGGATTCTCTATACTCCTTAATGTATTCTATAATTGTTTCGGTTAATCCCCCGAGTTTATCCAGCCCAGCCTCTTGGGATATTTCAGATATATCATTCATCAGTATGATTATTTCTTCTACACGCTCATCTACTATAGATGGATACTTCATATCCTTACGCATTAAAAAGTCCTTTTCAGAACGTCGAGCTTCGAGCATTAGTATTTCAGCACTCATAACTTTTTCATCGATGAGAAATTCATGAGATAGAAGTTCAGAGTATTCCCGTTGTGTATAGCTTAAAGTAATCTGATAGACACCTAGAGAAATGAGAAACAAAATCATAATAATTATGATATTGCCAATTAATTTAGTTC
>JADGDJ010000167.1 GCA_016744925.1 Spirochaetaceae bacterium | reverse complement strand
ACTTTTATTGGTAACGGTTATATCTCGTATGATACGATAACTGTCTATAGGAGAGAAAACCGTAATTTCTGTACAAATCCCCTTGAATTCTGTTGTCCATTTATTGTATCCAAGTCCAACAGCGCACTCAAAAGAATCGGGTTCTTTTAAAACAGGAGTATAGAAGGGACTGAAAATTTCGTATTCTCCCTGTTCATTTTTTAATCTTATATAAAGAGTCTCTCCATTCATGTCGGAAAGTGGTTTCTGTGGTATGTACTTTGTTATTCTATTGAGGGCCGGGTCTCGGGAGCAGATAATTCCACCTCCCGTATGATCGATAAAACCACCGAAATCAAGAGTTCCCACATAGTTGATCCATTTGACGGGAGTCTTGGGGGTATTTATAATATATTCTTTTTTTTCATCATTAAAATAACCGCAATTCATAAAAGCAGCCTCCGATTTCCAGCTTGGTTGCACTTACCAACTAACTAAAAATATCATAGCCTTTATGCTCTGTCAAAGGGCTTTATTAAATTGATTCATTAATACAGGAATTCAGGATATCCACATTGGCCAGGTTTTCATCGACAACAGCTTGTATGTGAGCCATAAACTGGTAAAGTTCCATGGATTCGTCTTTCTGCTTTGAGAGTATTTCCGTAAGATTGAGGAAGAGATCTCTGATATCGGCCATAGTTTTAGCCACCGCTGTATCTGCTGTCCGGTTTTCCTCCGAAAGATGTCTGATTATCCGCGTATCATTGAGAAGGCTCTGGACTGCCTGGGAGATAGAAGCGGATTCCTGTTTTTGCTCATTGAGTTTCGTGGTCATCGAACTGATTTTCTCTGTGGATATTTTAGTATTGCCTATAATATTGGTGAGAGATCCAGTCACTTCTCCCGAAAGCTCCCGGCTATTGCTGATTGAGTTTTTCATATCTTCTATTTTTTGAAAACTGCTATCCAACTGAACTTTTGATGCGGAGGACAAAGAGCGGATCTCTCCGGCAACAACGGAAAATCCATTTCCCGAAGAACCGGCCCGGGCTGCTTCAATCGCGGCATTTATGGATAATAGGGACGTTTTTTCAGTAATTTCTTCAATAGAATTGAGTACATCGCTGATAAAATCACCATATTCCGAGACTTCGATGATCGATGCATTGGATTCTTTGATTACTTTGGTGCTGTTCTGGGCCATATTGGAAAGTTCATCGGCTGTATTTTTTGTGTCTTCAGCAAATTGAAGAATCTCAGAGATATGTTCATTGAGACAGTTTACCGTATGAGACACTTCTTTTACGGCTTCCGATTGACTTTTTATCGATGCGGGCATTTTTTCTGCCGATATCCGCATTCTCTCTTCCATTTCAACGATGACTTGTTTTAATTGTGATACTCTTGAAAATACCTGCTCTGTTATCACTTCATTGGTATCGGCACTCTCTTCGATTTTCTCACTGGTTGAGGATACTTTTTCCTCTATTTGCTTACTCGATAAGATCAGTGTTTCAGCGACACCTTTAATCTTCTCTATTATTTTCCGCTGTTGATTATTTTTTTCATCAAGAATCTCTGCATTCTTCTGAGCTTTCGCTGAGGTACTCGCCTGACTGATGGCCAGTGTAAAGAATATAAATATAACGAGAGTAAGGAAACCGTATGCCGTAAGATAGGCATAAGGCAGCTTATTGCGGGCAATATAACCAATGTCATGACCAGAGGCGGCCACAATAACAAGAAAGGAGATTAAGAGAGGTATGGAATTCCTTTTCCTGTATTTAAAGACTGACAGAGAGAGTATGGTAATATTGAACAATATTGCAGGAAAGAAAATAAATTGCGTTACCGGTCCGTATATTAAGTCTAAAGATTCTTTGGAGCTGCGGGTCATAAAGGCTAGAGTCAATATCAGCCCCAAAACACAGGGGATAATTTTCCGATATATATTATTTTTTAAAATCCCTGTGTATTCTGTCACAAAATAAACCGACACAAGAGCCACCCATGTAAATCCCACTTTAGAAAATATTTTAATAAGAATTTCATTTGTTGAATGATAGTTCAGGGTTATTTCGAAATAAGAGAGTACAAAACTCAGGCACATTAAGGAAAAAAACAGATAATTGAAATCTTTTGTTTTACCTATAATAGCGTAAATGAAAAAGAAGAGGAATAAAAATACTGATAATACAGAAGCACCCCGAATCAGATATACACCGAGCATATTTCTGTAAAAAACCATTCTGGAACCCTGTTCAAAGCTCGTTATCGTGAGAGGGGGAAGCGGGGTCCTTTCAAACTGGGGGTAAATCTGCATAACCAGTCTATTTTTTTCACTGCCAGAATGCAATATCTCCTGTGGAATAAAGATATTGAACGATTTATATGAATGAGAAATATATGTTTCATTATAAGCGCCATTCCTCATAATATTTATATCGTTGATATAAATCCTGTAGGGATAGTCTCCCGGTCCCAGATAAAGAGATATATCCATATCAAGCAGATCATCATCCACTGTGAACTCAGAGACAAATGTCATCATTTTTTTCTGATCATTCTGTTTTATATCCAGCTTGCCTCCATCATAGGGCTTGAAGCCGGATAGTGTGGAGTCGGGTAATTGTTCCGGTTTAAAAGATTCAGTCTTGTATGAGATATCCTGCAGGGTGAAAGGAGAATCCAATTCAGTAATTCTATTTTCAGAAAAAACTGGAAAAATAAGTAGAGAAAGTAACAATAGAACATAAAATGGTCTGAACAACATGGGACTCCTTAGAGAAAACTAGCAACTAAATATTAGTCATATATGGCATAGTTAACAAGAAGAGGAACTTGACTTAATGTTATTTGACTGTTAATTTTCGAACATTCTGGAGTGAAAATTGAATAATAAAACACAAATGCTGGGTGAAGATCCCATCGGGAAACTTCTCATCCGTCTCTCTGTTCCCGCAACCATCGGTATGATGGTCAATGCTCTCTATAACTTTGTCGATACAATTTTTGTGGGACGAGGTGCAGGACCGATGGCAATAGCCGGATTGACAATAGCCTTTCCCATACAGATGCTGCTTATGGGTGTCGCTCAGACCTATGGAGTCGGTGGTGCATCCATCGTTTCGAGAAGACTGGGTGAGGGGAAAGATGACGAAGCTGCCACAGTAGCCGGATCAGCTCTCAGCATCTCATTTATCTCCGCAATAATTCTCTCCGCTCTCGGGTTGATTTTTCTTGAACCGCTATTGAAGGGATTCGGTGCTTCTCAGGCAATTTTACCTTATGCGCGGGAATATATGTCGGTTATCTTCTTTGGATCCCCTTTTCTCGCCATAGCCATGACGGGAAATAATCTCAGTCGCGCAGAAGGTCAGGCAAAAATAGCCATGATGACTATGATTATAGGAACCGGTTTGAACATTATTCTCGATCCCATATTTATTTTTACTTTTGGAATGGGCATTCGCGGAGCCGCTATTGCTACAGTAATCAGCCAGTTTTTTGCATTTTTGTATATTGTCTATTTTTACAAAAGAGGTGGAAGTCATCTGCCCCTCATTAAAGAGTCATTTCACATCAGGTTTTCTTATGTGAAGGAGATGGTTCTTTTGGGTATTCCCACTTTTGTCAGACAAGCGGGGATGAGCCTCCTGGCTATTGTTATCAACAACTCTCTGAGGTTTTATGGCGGGGATATATCCATTGCCGCCTATGGGATGATCAATAGGGTCATGATGTTTATTTTTATGCCCCTATTCGGAATTGTCCAGGGGTATCAGCCCATTGCGGGATACAATTTCGGTGCCAAAAAATACGATAGGCTGGCTCAGGTCAACCGAATCTCATTTTTTGTCACCACGGGAATGGCTCTCTTCGGTTTTGCATTGATACAAATACTCCCGGGAAATCTCATGGGTATGTTTACTACCGACACAGAGCTGATAGCTGTAGCCGTTTCCGCTGTAAGAAAAATGACTATAGCGCTGCCTCTGATCGGTATTCAGGTTATTGGCGGAACCTATTTTCAGAGCGTGGGTAAAGCGGGACCGGCCATGTTTCTCGGATTGTCCCGGCAGTTTATTTTTTTAATTCCTCTGGTCCTTATTCTACCGCAGATTATGGGAGTAAACGGGATCTGGTATTCAACTCCCATAGCCGATGTTCTGTCAACGACTCTTACTGCCTTGTGGATGGCCATCTCCTGGAGAAAAATGCAGAAGCAGATGCAGTTGGGTTCATTTAAGTAAATTTATAATTAAGTATATTTCTGTATAATTCCATAGTAAGATATTGTGCAATACCAATGTCTGATATTCGTACATTCCGTATAGGTATTAATGGAGTATTATATATGAAAATTCAAAACCGTGTTTTTGCCAGAAAAATAATAGTTCCTGTTGTTCTAATAATTGGCCTTGGAGTTCTATTTACAGGGATTATGGGTACATTTGTCAGCAGAAACATATTTCAAAGTAAAGTACAGACCCGTTATATTCAGAATTTTGTAACTGATTCTACATCTGTAATCGAATCAGAAATGACGAAAGCCATTAATGCCTCAATACTGTTGGCACAGGATCCCGCTATTATCCGCTGGATTGAGGGACAGGAGGAGGATCCCCTACTGAGCGAACTCATTCTCGAGCGCTTAAGGCTTTTGAAAGAAAAGCAGGGGTTTTTCAAATCATTCATCGCAAGTGGAACCTCTCACAACTACTGGGCAAATGGTTCTTTATCTTTCATTCTTAATCCAGATAATCCCGAAGATGGCTGGTTCTGGGCAAATCTAAAAATGTCACGTGAATACGATTTGAATCTAGATTACAATGCTGTGGATGACGCAACTCTACTATTTGTAAATGCTTTAGTGCAGAATCAATCCGATCCTCTGGCTATAGCAGGTGTAGGCTTGGAAATTAAAAACCTGACAAGTACTTTCAACCAGGCAAAAATAACTGATGGCACAAATCTCTTTCTTATCTCAGCAGATGATAGCATTCTTGTTTCCACGGTGGAAACTGAAAAAAATAGAAATTTTGAGGAAGCTATTTCTCTTGTTGATAAAAAATTGACTACTGGTATTCAAAATATACAAATAGACGGAAAAGAAAGTGTTTTGGCTTGGCGAAAGGTTGCAGGTAGCCCATTTCTTCTTATAGCAGTTGTTCCGGAAAAAGAACTTATTGGGTTTCTTTCAGCAATTGGATATTGGTCAATCGGAATTGGGTTTATTTTGATAATTGTATCAATTGCCATTTTAGTACCTCTTGTTTTTATTCTAACCCGTCCTCTTTCTGAAGTGGCTAGGGGATTGCAGGATATTTCACGAGGCGGGGGAGACCTAACAATTCAATTAGAGGTTAAGGCCAATGATGAGCTGGGAATCGTATCACATGCTTTCAATCAGTTTGTCAGTTCTTTAAACCTTATGATTAAGAAGATCAAAAAAAGTTATCTCAGTATCTCCGGGACAAAAGATGAAATTGCCTCCAGCTCGAATGAAACGGCTGCTTCAATATATGAAATACAGAAAAATTCCCAATCTATCGCCTTGGAATTCAATACTTTTCAAGACCTTTCTAATCAATCCATTAGATCATTTTCAGAAAATAGAAATCAGATAGATCAATTGACTGCAGAAATTAAAGAGCAGCATTCCGCCATCGTCGGTGCGATAGAAAAATTTCACGTCATGGGCAAACTCCTGGATCAAATGAGTCAATCAGCGCTGGAGCGCATTAAAGAGACCTCGGGTATCTGGGAAATGATGGAAAAAACTGATGAAAGGTTTAAAAAAGTAGATGATGGGATCAGTACTTTAAATAAAAATGCCAGTCATATGATGGATGCTGTAACTCTTATTAATAATATCTCAGCTCAGACAAATCTTCTGGCAATGAATGCTGCAATAGAAGCAGCTCATGCGGGAGATGCCGGTAAAGGATTCGCCGTTGTTGCTTCTGAGGTGAGAAAACTCGCCGAATTATCCAATACCAATGCCAAACAGATAAATGATGATTTGAAAAATACTGTAAATATTATTAATGTCTTAGAAGATAATGCAGGTACATTAAAAGAAAGTTTATTGGTATTTCTTCCTGAAACAAAAAAATCTCTGAGTGCTTTTCAGGATATTTCAGCAGGTATAGAGGAGATTGACCAGGATTCCAGGAAAATTATGACAGTATTTGAAACAGCACAGGATCTTGGAGAATCTCTGTTAGATAACTCAATTGAAATTAGTCTAAGTAATAATGAAGTCTTTACAAAGATCTCTGATATGAATAATAAAAGTCAGGAAATGCAGGGAGCATTTAATGAGATCTCTCTTGGGACAGAACAGATTACCAGTGCAATGAATGTCTTGAACTCAGAGATTCAGACAATATCTGATTCTCTGAGTTCTCTGGACGGATTGATATCTCAGTTTATTACAGATTAATTTTTTGTGTTTTAATAACAATAGTGGAGACAGATCTTGGCCTTTCATTTTATATATTCCTGTAGTTCTCCGCAATTTCCCTCATTAAACCAGTCGGTAATCAGTTTTCTCGAGATGGAAAAAATAGTGGGGAGTTTATGGCTTCCCGCTTTTAATCCTTCTATAATCTCTTCACGGCTGAACCATTGGGCATCTTCCAATTCGTGAGTATCGACCTGTATTTCATCATTTTCAGCTTCTGCAAAAAATCCCACCATGAGAGTGTAGGGAAACGGCCAGGGCTGTGAAGAGTGATAATGGACGGATTTCACCTTGATGGATGTTTCTTCCATCACCTCTCTCACAACGGTATCTTCAAGTGATTCACCGTGATCCACATATCCTGCAACGAGAGAGTACATCCCATCAGGCCATTCGGCTTTTCTCGCCATTAAACATTTGTTACCTCTTGTCACAGCGACAATAATGGCAGGATCGGTTCGGGGGTAATGTGGTGTCTTGCAATTTTCATTTGTACAGTATCTCGCTTGTCCCAATTCCTCAGGCTTTGTCGATGAGCCGCATTTGCCGCAAAAACCATGGTTGCCGTGCCATGTAATCAGCGCATTGGTGTATGCGAGAAGAGAACCCGTCCAGTTTTTTACCTGGAGTTTACTTTTTCTTAACCCGGTGAACTCTGCATCTACCGGTAGTGTAAAGCTTGAGTCCTCGGCAAGAGCTAAAGCAAAATAAAGATTTTTACCTTTATAGCCCAGTAGAAAGCAGTTCTCTTCAGTCACAGATACATTTTTTAGCTCTGATTTTTTTAAGAAAAGGGGATCAGACCCATTATTCTCAGAAAGAAGGTTTTCGCCTTTTTTGACTAAAACAAAAAGAGCTTCAGGAGAATTGAGTAAAGCTTCAAAGTCCTGTTTTTTAAATCTTATGCCGGCCATTCGGTCCAGGCTTGACGTAGTGAGGAAATTCAGTGATGATTTTGAAAGATTATCCATAAAATTGAGTATATACATGTCATTGGAAAATATAAAGGATGACAAATCACGGGGAGATAAATAATGAAATGGAGAGCAAGCCATATACTGGTTGATGATAAAGATAAAGCAAAAGTAATCCTTGAAGAATTAGAGGGCGGTGCAGATTTCGCTAAGCTGGCACTGGAACATTCCTCCTGCTCCAGTGCTTTCAAAGGAGGTGATCTCGGGTGGTTCGGACCGGGGAAAATGGTTCTGCAATTCGAGTTGGCAACCAAAAGGCTTAAAGAGGTCGGAGCACTTAGCAAAGTCGTGCAGACTCAGTTCGGGTTTCACATTATTAAGCTGACGGGACTTCGATAAAAATAACTTTATTAAAAATTATCTGCAACTTAGCTGAGGTTCTTGAACTTAGGACATTTATGCGTCTATACATTTCTTTTATCTGTTGACAAAAGCAGTGCTTATATGTGATTTTTCCTAGTACTTTATCGTCAGGAAATAAATCTTCTAAGAAGACCATTTCTAATTGCTGTGTCAGCAGCCCTGGCCGGAAATATGAGGGTATTAAATTTAAGGAAGGTGTAATTTATGGCTAAAACAAATTATTCTTATGAGAAAAGACAACAGGAATTAAAAAAACAGAAAAAGAGACAGGAAAAGCTGAAAAAGAAACAGGATAAAAGAATCCAGAAAGATTCAGGAACTCCCGATTTTGATAATTCATCAATGGATAATCCTGAAGATTCTGATGCTCAGCCTGTTGATCAGGAAAATACAGATACATAATCTGTTATTTCGCTACCTTGAAGCACCAATGATCTGGGCTGTAAATAAACCCAAGGTCCTTGGGGCAATTCAAGTGGCTGCAGAACTTGGTGGAGAGAACACCATATCCCTCTACACCTGCTGCGGTTCCTCTTCCAGAAATCTCTTAACTTCCTGAGATGATGCCGCCAATGGTCCACTGACCAGTACTGGTGGTGATTGTATTTTTGTGGCATCCATCATTATTGCCAGTCTCTGAAGTGATGACAGCAGCATGTTCTGCTCCCAGTCCTCAAGTTTTTCAAATTGTCCTGTAAACTCATCCTGTAGAACTGAAGGATTTCTGCTGAGTACTTCCAGTGCTTTGTCTGTTAGAAAGATATTTACCTTGCGCTTATCCAGTTCGCTTCTTTGTCTTATGGAAAATCCCTGTTGGCAAAGACGATCGAGAATACTTGTCACCGTAGCCTGAGATAAACTTACACTTTTGGCTATTTCCGAGATCGGTCTGTTAGGTGATTTGTGTATTTCCTTAAGAATGATCAATTGTGGACCTGTTAATCCGAACTTTTTAGTCAATTGTTTGGACTGGAGATCAATAGCCCTAATAATTTGCCTTAATGTAGACATTACAGAATCTGATAAATCCTGTTGATTCATTTTCACCTCTTCAGTGTTTGACATATTTAAGAATAACCTATCTCACAAATTATAATTTGTAAAGTTGTCACTAAATACAAATTACAAAATCTCTGGCCCGGGCTTCAGATTTTGCGCTGACAGTTGACATAAATGTGAAATTTGCTTAGTGTACAAAGTATATTGTAGGAAAAAGTTGGTATTTAATAAAGTTAACTGCGAATTGATCCGTAATTTTATTTCATACCAATGCTTATAGTACTAAATATAAGCTCTATGGCTAATAAATCTTATAAATTCCTATAATCCTGCTGTAAAGGCACAATTAAGGGTTATTATTCTTTTGAGTTAGTACTACTTATGTTCAAAATTAATATATAAAATCAATATTTTGTTCGTGTTCGAATAAAATTAATTAAAGAGGAAATAGATGAAAAATTTACTGAGAATATTATCAATTCTAACTGTTGTAACTATGTTTGGCGCTTGTGCTGCTGACACTGCTGAAAAGAAAGAGACGACAATCGTATTCGGAGATGTCTCATGGGACAGTGTTCAGGTGCATAACAGGATTGTGGCTTTTATTATAGAAAATGGATTTGAAGGATACAAAGCCGATTTCATTCCTGGTGATACAATGCCGATTATCAATGGTTTAATGCAGGGTGATGTCGATGTGGATATGGAGTCCTGGCATGGTAATGTAAGTGAAATATATGAAAAGGGAATTGCCTCAGGTACTTTAATTGACCTTGGTAAGAATATGCTGGATGCCCCACAGGGTTGGTGGGTACCCCGTTATCTCGTCGAAGGTGATGGTGCATTAGCTCCGAATTTGAAAAGTGTAAAAGATCTTGCGCAATATGCACATCTTTTTAAAGATCCCGAAGATCCCTCAAAAGGTATCGTTTATGGTGGTGTTGCCGGTTGGGGACAGTTGATTATTTCAGAAGGTATTTTTAATGATAATGGTCTGGGAGATACTTTTAACTTTGGTATTGCAGGGTCAAATGCTGCATTGGCCGGATCTATGACAGGTGCCTACAAAAAGGGAGAACCATGGGTTGGTTATTACTGGGCTCCCACAGCCATTATGGGTAAACTCGACATGGTTCGTCTTGAAGGCAGTGAGTATCATGCGGCTCTAGTTCATGTTTTAGTCAATAAAGATATGCCGGAAAAAGCTCCGGAAGTAGTTGAAATGCTTAAGAAGTATTCGACAACTGTTGACGATAACAACGAATTTCTATCACAGATGGATGATAATGACTGGTCTACAGAAGAAACTGCTAAATGGTTTATTGAGAATAAAGAAGAAGTTTGGACAAAATGGATTTCCCCTGAAGCCGCTAAGAAAGTTAAAGCCGCTCTATAAGGAAGTTGCATGTCAGATAGTACAAAAAAT
>JADGDJ010000390.1 GCA_016744925.1 Spirochaetaceae bacterium | reverse complement strand
CCTCAAATCCCTCGTATATGATGGTGGATACTGGCGCCCCCTGGAGGGAGTTCTGGTCTATCAGAGTTATTTCAAGAAGTTGCTGCCCGAATGGCTGTTCCTAAAGAGTTTACCGGAATTGACCTCCGGAGAGGAGATCAAAGGCCAGTATTATTTTATAACCAGCCTTCTCGCCCATCATCCGCACGCTTTGTCAAAAGAGGGTGAACTTCTCTATGATCGTTTTCCCGATCCTAATGAAAGGGACAACAGAAAGGGGCGAAATGCCTACTACAGCACAGAGTGGAGTCTAAAGATTCTGGGAGACTGGTGCACAGAACTTAAAAAAAGGGGGCTCTATGACAATACAAAGATTATTATCGTCTCAGATCACGGGAACTACCGTTCCAATGACTTCGCAGCCCCTCTTAAAAATGGATCCGACCTCTCTGCCCTCGGTCTCGACAAAGTGAATCACACAGCATTCGATTCCATTCTGTTATTCAAAGACTACAGTGATAAGGGCTCTATGGAAATTGATTCTAGAAACATGTCTACATCCGATACAGGCAGTATCGCCTTCAACTCGGATGGACGTGGCTGGATAGAGGCTCAAGGAAAAAATCGCACTGTTGAAGGACAGCTGACCCATGCATGGTCACTAAACGAACAAACAGGACCGAAATACGAATCATTCGGAGTTTATCAGGTATCTGGTGACTTTTATGATATTAAAAATTGGAAAAAGATCGAAGAATAATAGGAAATCCCCCCTCTTCTCACAGGTAGAGGGAGGGGAAGATGATACTAGGTGTTTAAAATTTCTTTTAATGCATCTATCAGTCTCTCATTTTCCTCTTCTGTTTTAACAGCGACCCGGATATATTCACCATGGTCACCGACTTTAGAAGTGAGGTCTTTAATCAGAAGCTGATATTTCTGCAGGAGAATTTCTGACAGAGTTCCGGCTTTCTGGCCTTTTGTCAGCTCACACATAATATAATTAGCCTGAGAGCGTATGGGACGCAGCCCTTTTATGGCAGAGAGATCTTCTGCATAGACAGCGCGGACACTCTTAAACCTGGAAACGGCTGCGGCATAATCCTTTTTATATTTTCCGGCAATCTGTAAAAAGAATTCTCCGTAGGAGTTTATATTCCATATCGAGATGTCTTTTTTTATTCTTTTAATAAGATCCTGATCTCCCGAAGCAAGAATCCCCAATCGGAATCCCGGGACACCATATGATTTGGAAATACTCTTTACAATCACAAGTTTTTTATGTTTTTCAAGAATATCGATATTGAGAAGAGAATTATCAGCAATAGAACCTTCGGCGAAATCGAGAAATGATTCATCAACAATCAGTAGAATATTCTTCTTTTCAGTCCAAAGAAGCAATTTCTCCAACTCTCCCCTTTTGACAAAATTTCCTGTAGGGTTATCGGGATTGATCAGCAACAACGACTGGATATCTTTATCGTGATAAAACTCTATCAGATCATTTGCTGTATAAGAAAAATCTTTATTCTGTGGTTCAAATGAAACAATAGACGACTTGGGAAGTCTATTGGGATACTCTTCGAATGTGGGAAATATAATTCCCGTTTTACCCCGGTCTTCGTTTTCCATCAGGGATTTTATCAATTCTGCAGCACCATTACCGACAGAGATATTCTCTTCATCAACTCCGAAATAATCCGCTGCCAGCAAGCTGTTCACATCCTGTCCAGAGGGATAATTGCCCATGAGCCGTTGGAAATTATTCTGCATCTCATCGACCATTTTTTTCGGAGGGAAATAGGGATTCACCAGGTAACAGAAATCTGCAAGTTTAGGATAGCGCCAGTATCCACCGTATCGGCGCATCATCATAGAGAGCTTTTTTTGACCTGACTCAGCGAATATAGATTCAGCAATATCCAGATCCTGAGCATTATCAATCTCATACCACTTCTCATCTTCAAGACGAACAGCTTTAATTTCCGGTTTTTTCAGTAGAGTGATCACTTTCAGGACCTGCTCATAATATTCATTTTGTCCTAATGCAGCACTATAAGCTTTCAAAAAAGGGACATAATGGGTTGCGGAAAACTCCTTAGAAAATTTGTAGATATTTACTGTTTTGTAGTATTTTTCTGTTTCGTGAAATTTAAAATCATCGCCGCTGTGAAAAGTAACAATATTATCCTTATCATCTACGGTTAAACATGTACCATCCATCCAACTCTCATATTTAGCGACCAGAGCCAGACTGGGATAGGGATTGTCCAGTATTTTATCGAGAACGGCATCTTCAAAAACCAGATCCGATTCGAGAAGGATCGTATCATCAGCCAGAAGATAATCTTTGGCGAGATAGAGCGAATAAATATTATTGGTTTTATCATAAATCTCATTATTAACATAAACGACGGGTGTTTTCAGATTGAGTTTAGAGACATGATTCATCAAT
>JADGDJ010000166.1 GCA_016744925.1 Spirochaetaceae bacterium | reverse complement strand
GTCTCACAACAATCCATCAATATTATCTTTTAAAGCCATTCTGCAGCACCGTCAAAATACTCATCCAGGGAATACCTGTTGGAATTGGTACAACTATCAAACATAGGAATTCAGCCTGGCTGGCCCATATTATTGTTCATAAGGATTATAGAGGACAGGGGGTGGGAAATAACATCGTAGAGAGTCTGATCACTTTCCTACAGAGCGATGCTCATATAGAGACAATTTCGTTAATTGCTACGGATCTTGGCTTTCCCCTGTATGAGAAAAATGGATTTATCGAACAGACAGAATATCATTTCTATAATCACGATAAAAAACAATCGACAGATCTAAAAATTTCTCCTCATATTTATCCCTATGAGAGTTCGATGGAAGGGAGAATCATGGCGATTGATAGAGCTGTCAGCGGGGAAGACCGCTCTCTTTTTCTAAGAGCAAAACTCCCCGGGGCGTTGATTTTCGTTAAAGAGGGGATTACTCTCGGGTTTACAATTCCCGAACTGGGAGATGGACTGACTATTTCTATTGATGAAAATGCGGGACTTGAACTACTTAAGCTTGCGGTTAATCGGAAACGCAGAATTGTTCTTCCCCGGGAAAATAGTATTGCTGGTAACTTCCTGCTGGAGAATGGTTATTGCCGGAGTATCAGGGCAAGACGTATGATTCTCGGATCAGGTTTCAACTGGATTCCTGAGAATCTCTACAATAGAATTGGTGGGTATCTGGGATAAATAATTTCAGAGAGATTGATAATTAGCAGTCGGGAGGCAGAAAAGCATTTGCAGAAAATGTCCCTCCACAGTATGGTATAAGAACAGTGGAACGAGAGGAGTAACAATTGAAAAGAGTCGTAATTACGGGGATGGGTACAGTTAATCCCCTTGCACATAACGTAGAAGATAGTTGGAAAAAGGTTCTGAGTGGAGAGAGCGGTATCGACAGGATCTCTAAATTTGATCCTGCACGTTGTACATCACAGATTGCCGGTGAAGTGAAAGGATTCAGTAGAGATAACCTTTACGAAAATCCCAAAAAGGGGAATAGGCTTGGTGATTTTGTCGCCTATGCTGCTCATGCCCTGAAAGAGGCTAAAGATCAGTCCGGTTTTTCAGTTGAAGAAGATCCCTATAGAGTGGGAATCTGTCTTGGAAGTGGTCTTGGTGGTGTCGATGCCTCGATAACCAATATTACAGGATTGAACAACAAGGGTATCGGTGGAATCAGTCCTTTCTTTATTCCCCAGACTATTGGTAATATAGCATCCGGTTTTTTGAGTATGGAGCATGGTATAAAAGGACCTAACCTGAGTATGCAGACCGCCTGTGCTACGGCAAATCACTCATTTGCTACTGCTCTGATGATTATTCAGTCAGGACAGGCCGATGTTATGGTTGCCGGTGGTACGGAAAGTACAATCAATGAGCTTATCGTGGGAGCATTCGGAAGAATGAGAGCACTCTCAACCAAATATAATGACACTCCGCAAAAAGCGTCCCGTCCCTACGACCTGGGACGGGACGGTTTTGTTATTGCCGAGGGCAGTGCTGTTTTGATTCTCGAGGAATACGAACATGCCAAAAAAAGAGGCGCTGATATCCTCTGTGAACTCTTTGCAGTGGGAATGTCCGGTGATGCTTACGATCTGGTAATCCCTGATCCAGAGGGGAATGGAGCCCATCACTCTATGAAAATGGCTTGTAAGATGGCTGGAATCAATCCTTCAGAGCTCAACTATATCAATGCTCACGGAACTTCGACTCCTTTAGGTGATATCGGAGAATCCAAAGGGATCTACAGACTTGTCGGTGATGAACAGAGTAAACTCTCAGTGGGATCAACAAAATCTATGCACGGTCATCTCCTGGGAGCAACTGCCGGTCTGGAAGCTATATTCTGCATAAAATCGGTTATGGATAATAAAATCCCCGCCAATATTAATATAGAGAACCCCGATCCGGATGTTGCTGTTTCCTGTATCAATAGGGAAGTGGTGGAAAGAGACGTAAATTATGCCTTGTCCAATTCATTCGGATTTGGTGGTCACAATTCCAGTTTAGTAGTCGGTAAAGTGAGATAAATATTCGATTAACTTCGAAACATTTTTTTTAGTAATACAATCATAATTGATAAAGAATTAGTCTTTTAGACTTCTCTCGAGGAATACACATGGAAACGGGTAATGTACTATTTGCACTGGGATTAACTATATTTGCAGGACTATCAACGGGGATAGGAAGTCTCATGTCTTTCTTCGCAAAAGAGTTCAATCCTAAGATTCTGGCCGGTTCCCTGGGATTCTCGGCAGGAGTGATGATTTACGTCTCCTTTGTGGAAATATTCGTTAAGGCCCGCGATGCTCTGAGCGGATATTACGGCGATAAAACAGGCTATATGTATACTGTCATCGCTTTTTTCGCCGGAGTGGCAGTCATCGCTATAATCGATAAGCTCATACCCTCTTTTGAAAATCCCCACGAAATCAGTCATATAAAAGATGCTTCCCGGCCGGATAAGCATGAAGATTCCAGGCTTTTAAGGATGGGGATGTTCTCGGCTTTGGCCATAGGAATTCATAACTTCCCTGAAGGTCTGGCTACCTTTATGGGGGCACTTACAGATCCCACTCTCGGGGTCAGCATAGCAGTAGCTATCGCCATTCACAATATCCCCGAGGGGATAGCCGTATCGGTTCCCATTTATTATGCAACTAAAAGCAAGAAAAAAGCCTTCTGGCTTTCACTACTTTCGGGACTTGCCGAACCAGTAGGTGCTTTACTGGGATATTTTATATTGCGGTCTGTCTTTAACGATGCGACCTTCGGTCTTATCTTTGCCAGTGTGGCAGGTATCATGGTCTATATCTCTCTCGATGAACTCCTGCCCACAGCTGAAGAATACGGAGAGCACCACATCGCTATCGGAGGTCTTATCGCCGGAATGGTGGTTATGGCTTTAAGCCTGCTGCTTTTTGCCTAAAAATGAAAAGAGGTGTAATTTTATGACAGAGAAATTTAAAATGATTGGTTTTGATGCAGATGACACCTTATGGATGAATGAAAATTATTACAGAGAGGCAGAAGCTGAATTCTGTACATTGATGTCTGATTATTGCTCAAAAGAGACTGCAGAAGATATCATATTCAAAACAGAGGTTCGAAATCTGGATTTATACGGATACGGAGCCAAGGGGTTTACTCTCTCTATGATAGAAGCCGCCCGGCTAATCAGTGACGAAAAGGTGACTCAGGAAACCATTGGTAAAATACTTCAATTAGGCAAAGATCTAATCAATAAACCGCTCATACTTTTAGATGGTGTCGAGGAAACTTTAAAGGCTCTCTCTTCAGAAAATATCAAGCTGATTGTTGTTACTAAAGGAGATCTTCTGGATCAGGAGAGGAAGCTGGCCAATTCTCATTTGGAGGATTATTTCCAGCATATTGAAATCATGAGTGATAAAAAAAGTTTGAACTACCAGAAAATGCTCAGCTTTCTCAATATCAGTCCTGAGAAATTTCTTATGATCGGCAATTCCTTAAAATCCGATGTTATACCCGTTTTAGAACTGGGGGGATATGCTATTCATGTTCCCTACCATACCACCTGGCAGCATGAGGAAGCGGGAAAAATTATCAATGAGCGTTTCAAAGAGATTGAGCACATCTCTCAGCTGAAAGGAGTTTTAAATCAATGGGGAAAATAATTAAACTATCTTTGATAATACTCTTGTTCAATAGTTGTATGATGACGGAACTCGATCAGAGAAGAGCTTTTGACAGTGATAAAATCATTGTGAGTGAAGAAGATTCCTTCTCTTATGTTAAGCGGGTGGGGCGATCTGTCAGCAGGAGAACCGATATTGAGTTTGAGGGATTTTCCGGGACAGATACAATTTTATCTATTAAGTCCCATGAGGGAGATCTGATTGGGATTGCCTATCGCTCTCAGATTATAACGGGACAATTCAAACTTGTTCTCATTGATCCAGATGAGAAGATTCAATCAATCGTTGTCAATTCAGGCTCTGGAAATACATCAATTCTTTTGAAAGAGGGCATATACCGATTAAAATTAATTGGTAGGGACAGCTCGGGAATTATCAGCTTTGAAATCCGTGGGCAGAGCATTGTAGATTATAAAGTGTAAAATATTTGTAAAAATATACGTAAAAACTTGTTTTTGATCCATAATTGTAACTTAAATCGTATATAATGATTTTTCGGAAATTCGGATTATAGGCAGTTATATATGAATATTAACAAAAGTAAATCAATTGTTGAAGAAAAAAGGGGATTTGATCTCCGTAGAAAAATAGTTTCAATATTCCTGGTTTCATTCCTTTTACTGATTTCAATTACAACATTTCTCATTGCAGTATTTATGGATACCCGTGATAAATACGACTTCTTTATTGATTCCGTTATAGAGAAAAAAGTTTTATTGAAAGAACTGGATATTACTTTAATTGATGCCCAGAGTAAAGTCAGATCCTTTTTCATTCATTTAGATCAATCTGTTACAGATTCAGCGCGGGAAGACATCATGGAATTGAATGACATCATTGATGAATTATATATTAAAGATCAGCAGATCGCATATTTTAGAAATGATGATTTTTACCTTGAAAGCGCCAAAGAGATAAAAGAGAAAATGAAAGCTTATATCGGAAACTTCGGCAATAATCTAACCATTATATTTGATTTATACATACAGAAAGGGCTCACTGATGATACGGGTCTTAAAGGTCGATTTCTCGCCAATTCAAGATCTTTTCAGAATCTCGTTGAACAATACAGTAATGATACTGTTTTGGTTGAGTTTCAGAAACTGAGAATTTATGAAAAGGATTATTTACAATCTAAAAATTTAATATATGTAACCTCATACCGAAAGCAAGTAGAAGTTTTGAAAAACAGCATTGGTTCCGCAGATCTTTCTGTATCTGTTATTTCCGATATGGTAAATTATATAGAGAAGTCCCGGAGGGGATTTGAGGCTATAATTGAATTTGATCAGGATATTGACAGAGCCACTAGGGAACTATCTTCGATTATTAATTCTATCGGATCATTTCTATCTATGGAAATATCCAATATGGATTTGATTCTGGAAGAAGAAAATAACCTGTTGGATGAGCATGTAAAAAATATGATTAAAACGGCTATTATAATTGGTGGAATTATTGTCATCGCAGAACTGTTTCTACTGGCTCTTATCTGGCTTACAATTTCCAAACCTATGAAAATAATAATGAGGGATACAGGACGTCTTGAGAAGGGGGATTTATCTCAGGATATTTTATATGAAAAAAATGATGAAATGGGCCGAATTTCCCTCTTTATCAATGGAGCAGTCAGAGCAGTTAGAAACCTAATCTTTCAGGCTCAAATAGTCTCAGAACAGAGTATCGTTCTCACCTCTTCTATTGTGGCGACAGCTTCTGAATCGGCAGCGGCAACAACAGAAATCAATGCCAATATAAATTCTATCAATAAAAAAACCACTATGCTGCTGGAACAGGCAGATAAAACTAATGATGCCACTGTTGAAATCAAAGGAGCCATTGGCCGTTTCCGTCAATCGGTTCAAAACCAATCTGCTTCGATCGAAGAGTCAACTACAGCTATTGAACAGATGGCTTCGACTATTCAGAATGTATCACAGATTGCTCAGGACAGGGGTAAGGCCGCAGAAGTTCTTCATAAAGTAACCCATAACGGAGAAGAGCAGATCAACATTACAAATAATCTGATAAATGAACTATCTCAGATTACAGAAGATATTTTAAATATTACAAAGATTATCAACGGAATAGCTTCCCAGACAAATCTACTCGCTATGAACGCCGCCATAGAAGCAGCCCATGCGGGGGATGTGGGGCGGGGATTTGCTGTTGTCGCTGATGAAATCCGGAAACTGGCAGAATCTTCTTCTGTTAATGCCAGCCAGATTAATACCTTGTTAAAAGATGCAGGAGCGAGAATCCAATCGGCATCAGATGCTTCTATGGGCAGTATTGAATCCTTTAAAGAAGTGAAAAGTGAAGTATCTGTATTTGTTCGCTCACTTTCGGAAATTGCCGCGTCCATGTCGGAGATGTCTATCGGATCAAAAGAGATTCTCACATCTACTTCAGAGCTGACAAAATCCATGTCAGAAATATCATCGGAAACAGAAGAAATAGTCGCCGATGTCGATGAAATAAGTGAATCGATCAATTCTGTTAATATCTTGACACATGAAACAACAAACGGAATCTCTGAGATCCAGCTTGCCATAGGAGAAATTGATAAATCCATCGTCGAATTGAATGAAAAATGTATAGAAAATGAAGAGCTTATGTCAAAGATGGATCACAGTCTGAAAGAATTTCAAGTCTGATTATATTCTCTGAAAACCTCTCGTAATCCTCGACTTATTGTCGCTGGTATAACAGAAAGATGAGTCTCATTCTTAAAAATATGAGATGTGAGCTCTAATTTTTTATATTTTCGGGATAAAAGTAATTGTGTCAGATCCTTAACATTGGACACCATTGCCGCATGTGCCGGTTCAAGAAATGCCTCCAATTCACCAACCGAGAGAAAGACCCGGGCTGACATATCATTATGTACATCATTATAAGAAGATTCCTGTTTTAGGATATGAGAGTTATCCCAATAAATTGAAGGGCTTCCAATAATATATCGCTGGAAAACTTCCGGTTGATTGAACAGGACATAAAGTGCAAATAATCCACCGTATGAATCTCCCGCTAAGGTGAGGTTTGTATTATCCACCAGGTATCGTTCTTCTATAAATGGAAAGAGTTCATTAATTATGAATTTCAAAAAATCAGCAGATCTTCCTATTACAGATGGATCCTGATCTCCTGGAGATGGGAGTAAGTCTCTTTCTCTCAAGTGAAGATGTTTTGAATCATCGGGATAACCAATGGAAACGATGATTAATTCGGGGATTTCATGACCGAATTGAAGTAACCAGGAAGTCTGTGCCGCCAAAGCGAAGAAGATATTAGCGTCAGTTAAATAAATAACGGGGTATTTGATATTTTTTTTGTAGTTTTTGGGAAGTGCTACATTGATTGAGAAAAAATCCTGAACAGATGTTGAATAGAGATTATGTTGTTCTGTATTAGTTATTTGAACTTGTCCTGTCATTTCAATTGTATTTCCTTTTTATAGCAGATAAAAGGTTCTGGATATACTGAAACTCCAATTCAGGCAACTGATCAATCAGAGGGATAAATATTTTTTCAATCTGATTTTTATGGGCATATCCATCTTTCCTTAATATAGCAGTCTGATTTAGATTGGGATTCTCTTCGGAAATGGAAAAAGAGATCGGTTTGCCTCGAAGTGCGGTTATTACATTTTTATCTTCCAGGGTTATTTGTGTTCCCATTATAACAGATGAATTATCATCCTCATACCAGAAGTCAATCTGAAGAAGTTTTGAGAAAAAGATCCTTCTTATAGGCTCCCCGTTATGCTGACGTACATTTTGCTGTTCAATCAATAACTCATTGTTATCGTATCTGCTGTAATCTTCCAATCCTTCACTCCATATCTCGGAACTTTCGGGGAATTATATCAGTAAATGGTAATATGTCGTACATTTATTGAAAAATGCATAACAATCATCAATAATAAAGATAGTACTAAAACTAAAAGAAACAGGAGTTTGGCATGGCAGAAACGTATTACCAAATCATAGATGCGAAAATGAAAAATTCTAATCATATTAACGATCTGCTCGAAGTCTTGGAAAATTATAAAACCGGTGAGATGGGAGATGGAATCGCCTATACAGAGAGTGAAAAAGCCCGTTTGACAACTCAGTTTATCGTACACCCCAATGTCATGGTTTATCTCATCTATTATAATGGAGAGATCGCAGGGGGAGCTGTCTGTTTTAAATCATTTTCCACTTTTAATACCGACAATATTATCAACATTCACGATCTTTGTATTATCGATAAATTCAGAGGCAAGGGATTGGGTAGGGCTCTGACCGAATATATTGTAGAGGTGGGCAGGGAACAGCTCTGTTCCCGTTTAACACTGGAAGTCCGTGAGGATAATGGTATTGCCCAGAGTTTGTACAAAAAATTCGGATTTGAAAATATGAGCCCGAACATGCATTTCTGGAGGAAAAAATTACATCACAGTTAAATTATTCTCAATCAGTTCACATCTCTGTTTTTCAAATGCCTATAGAGACCTTTAACGGGATCCTTCAATTTTTTAATCCGGAAGGAGAGGATTTCTTTTAAAGTCCAACCAATCCATATCACTACAATAAGTTGGTTGTGAAAATAAGCCAACTTATTATTTCTTGAATTTAGATAAAAGATAAAACTCTTATAACCAGAAAAAGGTATAATAGAGGTATATAAGGAAGTAAAAATGAACGGACAGAATAGAAATGATATAAAACAAGGCTTAAAAGTCGCCATTGTGTTGAAACAGGACCAGAGGAGTGGAAATCTGACAGAGGGTATTGTTCAGGATCTTCTGACAAACTCCTCTTTTCATCCACATGGCATCAAAGTCAGGTTAACAGATGGCCAGGTGGGAAGAGTTCAGAAAATATTGGAGGAGTAATTGTCAAGGAAAGGAAAAAATACACCTCCCGAGGAGATCCTAAAGTTATACAAAGCTCTTGCGGCCACCATTCCAGAAGTTGAAGTCAAAGGTGCTTCCACAGGATACACCTCCCATAATGGTCATATGTTTACTTTCCTTTCAAATGAAGGGGACGTGGGAATCCGGCTTCCGAAGGATGTGGCTAAAAAGTTTATTGAACTATTTGATTCTGGTCCTTTTATTCAATATGACCGGGTTATGAAAGATTATGTTAAAATCCCTGCAGAATTGCTAAAAGAAACAGAGACGCTTTCTGCGTATTTAAAAATAAGCTTTCAATTTGTTAAAACACTAAAGCCGAAATAAAGCCGTATTTTTCTCCAAGGTCATCAGTGAAATCCAATAGCGGATTTTCACGACTCAGCATCATAAATACCAAAATATAGACCGATACAAATGCCATGCTCAGTAAAGTCGGACAAGGTTTTTCATAGTTTTTTTTCGATCCTGACAAAAATGCTTGTAGATGATTTTGGGCCGAGCTTTTTCAAGTCAATTATTTGCTAGATTGTCTCCAGATCTGATTGCCGGAAGTGATAGTGCTCATATAATATTGTTCTGACTTAATTGTCCGTATTTCTATGGTGTTAATCTAACATCCGCTTATAGAACTTTCTCATATTAAAAGTTATTATCAGACTAGTTTTAAATTATACCTTATTCTCCATTTTCTTCTTTTATTTCCTTTTGCACCGGTTGACCAGGAATCTATCCAATCCTCTTTTACTCTTTCTGATGAGAAAGGTGCTATTAACATCAGCGATAATGTTGAATATTGCATCGATAGGGAAGGAGTGCTCACTTTACAAGATGTACTATCATCGAAATATGCCATGGAATAAAGTATCTCAATTTTGGTTTAACCGATAATGAGAGAGATCAGTGAACCCTTATTGGCTTTTCCCATTGAGATTCCCAAAGGCACTGAAATGACTTTTATTGTAAAAGTGAAATCAGAGAATTCTCTGGAGATACCTTTGCTTCTCCATTCTAACGAGTCTTATTTTAAAAAGATCTTAGCACTGTTGGGTGTCTTCATCTTTCTTTCCCTTTCCTACCGATTTCACTTAATGCGGTTAGAGATGGATGAGGCGCAAGCCTCTGCTCTAAAAGCCGAAATGACCCTGGCTGAAGGACTGGAAGATCTTGCACTGGAAAGAACGAGAGAACTAAAAGAAGCCAATGATACAATTGGACATCAGGCTGGAGATGAGTCCCTCACTAGTAAATAACCCGGAAATGCTAATCGCTTCAGCCGACAAGGCTTTATACAAGAGTAAGGATGCAGGACGGAATAGGATTACATATATATAATATGCCCTGGATCGGTTCGACTCTATAAACACTCCTCTACTTAAATAATTGAAGAACCACATAATTACTACTAGGTTAGAAACCGCTTATTTGTGTAAAATAGCTGAAACTTGGAGATGTAATGAGAATAATCTATGAATCTATAACGGTTCTTTTAATATATCTTGCTGGAAATACTCTGGCTTTAATCCTACCTATTCCAGGTAGTCTGATTAGTATGGCGATTTTCTTCCTATTTCTATTGACGAAAATATTAAAAGCTGAGAAATATACTGGAATATCTGCATTAGTATTAAGGAACCTGGCTTTCTTTTTTATTCCTCCCGCATTAAAAATCCTGGACTCTATGGA
>JADGDJ010000165.1 GCA_016744925.1 Spirochaetaceae bacterium | reverse complement strand
TTATATAGGAGACGGCCATACAGGAGTTTATCATCCGGACTGGTATTGGGAGACGACTGAAACCGGCAGGTTTCCAATGGATTTATACCCTGAAAAAGATCGATTATTTGTTCTTTATGAAAATGGATTCATCCCTATAGGGAGTGAAATTATTGAAATCGACGGTAAAAAAACTGCAGAGATATTAAATGATCTTAAAATATATACGACTGGTGATGGATATCCCAAGCCTTTTGAAACGGATCTTCTGGCTGCTGGTTTTTCAGATTTTTATTCAAATCATTTTGGAAGCAAAGATAGCTATAGTATCAGATGGCTGAGCGTCGATGGAAGAAACGAAACTTTCAGTATTATCAAAGGCTGGAGTCCATCAGATGATGAATTAGAATATGAAGAAAATTATATAAAGACTCCCGATCCATACAGTTTCTCAATCATAGATAACAATAGGGCATATCTGTCGATCAATAGTTTTGAGTTTTCTGAAGAAGAGGGTTTTACAGTAAATTCTGATGATTATTTGAAATTTTTAAACGATACTTTTAAACAATTGAAAACTTCAGAACATAATGAGTTGATTCTCGATCTCAGGCAAAACGGCGGTGGAGATCCTTTTCTTCTGGCTGAACTCCTGTCCTATCTTATTGATGAAACATTCGTCCTGGATAAAAAAACCTTTGCCAGAACAAATACTATTCCTCTTAAGCAGTACATACTCCCATCTCAAAAAAAGATAGTTAAAGAGATTGAATGGGAACTGAAGGAATTCACCAAAAGAGATGATAGTGGACTTTATGTATATGAACCCGGCTCTGTAGACGATGTAATTGAAATTATACCCAAGGATGATCTTTTATTTACAGGAGATCTGAAGGTTCTTGTTTCATATTCTACTTTTTCTGCCGCGGGAATGTGTTCGGCGATACTCAAAGACAGGACCGATGCTATTACGATAGGTCAGGAAACCAGTGGTGGGTACACAAGATTATGTGCTGCAGCTGATTTTGATTATCGTCTACCATCGACAGGAATCCATCTAAGTATACCGACAGTTGGACTACTAACAAACATAGTCAATGAAAGATATCCCGCAGGGAGAGGAACTATTCCCGACATACTGGTAAACGAGAGAATTTTTCAACTTATAGAAGGATTAGATCCGGAAATGGAAGCAGCACTGGCAAATTAAGCAATGAAGAACACTAACGGAAAATCTCTGATTCTGTAGTCGGTTAGTCAATAATCCGGGGACATAGGAATTGAGTAGAGTTTGATCTGGCACAGTACTTGCTTTACCGTATGTGCAATCACAATCTGATTTTAGGGAGTTATGCAGGTATGAGCAAAAGAGTGGAATTTATTTACTTACAACAGGAAGATTGTGTCAAAGCCGGCGGTTTTGACATGAAGGGAAGCATGCAGGCTGTAGAAAGATCATTTTTTCTACATGGGAAAGATGATTTTATTCAACCGGGAAAACCGGTTATTAGATGGGGAGGGCCTGAAACCGAAGAGACGACAGGAAGAATAATGTCTATGCCCTCATTTCTGGGAGGAAGTGATTATGCCGATGACATGAAAGAGAGGGGGATGTTAGGTCCGGTTAATACTTCGGGCATCAAATTTATCCCCTCTAAGCCGCACAATCCTTCAAAACATGGATTGCCACGAGCTAATGCGGTCATCATCATCGTCGATGAAGATACACTTATGCCCGCCTGTATTATGGATGGAACCCTTGTCAGTGCCATGCGAACAGGAGCCGCTTCTGGAGTTGCTGCCAAATATCTGGCCAATCCCGATTCCACAGTTATGGGTCTTGTCGGTGCGTCGGTTCAGGGGATAACTCAAACCCTCGCTCTCAAAGAAGGTGTACCCTCTTTGAAGATATGCAAGATCTACGATTTAAACAGAGACACGACCCAGAAGTTCATTGAAAAGATGAAAGATTTAGTTGATATGGAATTTGTTATCGCTGAAAGTGCCGAAGAAGCCTTTAGAGGATCAGACGTTATAAGTACGGCAACAATGGCCAAACAGCCTTATGTCAATTCAGACTGGTATAAAGAGGGAGCCTTTCACTGTGAAATTTCCTTCTGGGATACACCTCCCGAAGCGCTGATTGATATGGATGTTATCGTCGTTGATGATTGGGGTCAGGTGTCTCATCACGGTGTGGATGTCAGTTATAGGGCTGTTCGCGATGGATTTATCGATGAATCAAAGATTCGCGGGAATCTGGGAGACATTATCGTAGGGAAGACAACGGGTCGAAGTCACTCCAGAGAAAAGATATTTTTTAACCCCATAGGTATGGGAATCCATGATCTGTCAGAGGCTCACAGAGTATATGAAAACGCTAAAGCCAAAGGAATAGGAAAGACTTTACCCCTATGGGATAACCCCATTTTAGAGTAGATCACAACAAATATAGGTGATTTACAGGATAAAATAACCCATATTATCACCTATATTTGTTGTTCATTTTGTTTTTTCGAGAAATTTTCTCCCCTTCACTGTAATTAAACTTCCGCCTCGACCTTTTTTTGTAAAAATAAAATCGATGAGATTGAGTGTTTCCAGTATCTTTCTCAGGTGGTTTTCCTGTATCTGAATATCCTCACTATTGAGAACCTCAACGATGTGTTTTCTCCCGGAAGTTTTGTTTATTTGATTCAAAGACTCTACAATTCCCAGCACCTTCAAAGCCATATTAAATTCCGTTTTCTGCTCTAATATAAAGCGTTCATTCTTAAACTCCTCTTCTTGCGCAAGAGGTTGGAAATTTTGTAAATGAGTTTCCAGATAGTAGGGAAGAGAATCTACATCTATGATTTTATTTTCTGCTATCGTGCTTATATACTGGGTTATATTCATCAGCTCGCGAATGTTCCCCGGCCAGCTGTAATTTATCAAATTATTCATACATTCATCTGTGAAGGAGAATCGGTTTTCTGTCAAAGTCTGAAGCAACACAGGAATGTCCTCCGGACGTTCTCTGAGGGCAGGCAACTTTATAGGGAAAACATTGAGCCTATAAAAAAGATCTTTCCTGAAACTTCCCGATTCTATCATCTCCATCGGGTCCTTGTGGGTTGCGGCGATTACCCTTATATCGATGTCTATTATCCTATCAGATCCGATGGGAGTTATCTGTCTTTCCTGTAAAACACGCAAAATCTTTGATTGCAGATGGTTTGGCATATCACCGATTTCATCCAGAAAAATCGTACCGTTATTCCCCCTTTCGAATAAACCTTTTTTCCCCTCTTTCAAAGCGCCCGTAAACGAGCCTTTTTCATAACCAAAGAGTTCACTTTCGATGAGACTATCCGATAAGGCAGCACTATTGATGGCGATAAAAGGCTGATTTTTACGGGGTGATGCGTTGTGAATTGCCTGTGCCAGAACCTCTTTCCCCGTACCGCTTTCACCTGTCAATAGAATAGTCAGATCAGATTTGGCTACCTTTCCGGCCTTATCTATAATGATTTTCATTCGCTTGGAAATACCGATGATATCCTTAAAAGTATATCGGGCAATCTGACCTTTCAAGCGCAATTTCCGGCTGAGATTCTGTTCCAGTTTTTTAATGTATGTCACCTCCTGAAAGCTGAAGTACATACGTTTTTCGTAATTAAAATAAACAATATTCCTTTTTTCCATATTTATGATCTTTTTTTCAAAAAAGACAAGATCATCATGAAGATCGGAGTTGTAACATTTTTCCAGGTTCGTATCGCTGAGGATTTCCCCGATATTTCGCCCTTTGATATCTCCCGGGACATTAAATATTTCTCTGAACATTTTATTGAAGATAAGGATTTTTCCCTCTGTATCAGTTAAGAGAATTCCATCATGAGACTGATCCAATAGCTGATCCAGTATTTCAGTCCTGGTTAGGAGGTTGTCATAGTTTTCTATAATGCCTTCATTGGGACTGAATAATCTCTGATAATAATTGTACAGATTCTGCTGTGTATCCTTATCATCTATTTTCAGAATATTGATGATCAGCAGCATAGTGGGAATGTCGAGAACCCGGCAGCTGACATCATAAATTTTAGTAATGCTGTCTGGAATCAACTCCGGCTCGGAAGGTGTGATGGCGTATTCAATATTCGGGTATTCTTTTTCCACTTCAAAGGGGATCAGATTCACATGCTTGATACCAATATGATAAAGGGATGAAATTGAATCGAGAACTGTTTCAATATTGTCGTTAACAACCAGCACATCTGTTCCCTCAGGGATGCCGAATAACTGATAAATTCCGCTTTTTGAAAAGGTTCTTTCAGCCACTATAATATTTTTATGATTCAGGACATGATCTCTCACTTTTATGGCACGGCTTCCCGCCATTACAAGAATTAAATCCTCACTGATATAGTCCCCTTTATCGAGCTGATCGATATAGTAATTTTCAACAGTTACCTGGTCCGAAAAAACTTCAAGAATATTTTTCTTAATCATCTCACCGACAAGGCTGGGACGCTCACCGCGATAAGCGGAATCAGAAACTACTGCGATAGTTTTCATTACCTTTTACTTCTCCTCATAAAATCAGTGCCGCCATTAGGCATTGTTATTATAGTTGTTCTTTTTCAATGTTGTAACTGCAATAAATTTCCCTGCAAGCAGAGATTTTTATTGATATTAACTATTTTATTGGCATAGATTTTGCATATTTTTGGGTGAGGGGAAAATGTACAAAAAAATTCAGCTTAATGATTTTCTGAAAAATCACATATCAAGCAATATAATATCTCATGAGTCTTTATCATCCGCCCTCTATTTTCAGTATACTCTGAATCAGGAAGAAAATAGATACAACAAAGATCTCATGCATCTGAATAAGGAAAATTTTCAGATTACTCCTCTAGAACTCTCTTTTGAAGTGGATGATTTTTTTTGGGGAAATGAGGGGATTATCCTTAAACAATGCAAAGAGGAAAGCACTGTTTTTTACAAATATTCTCTTTCAGAACATAGTTGTGATGAATTGTTTCGAATCCCCTTTGTAGTGGAGAAATTCGCTTTTGATGGATCTAAATTATATTTCACGGCAGAAGTTCATGGGACTGGAAAAAATTGTTCAGTGAAAAGCAGCAGCCGCGGTCCATTTTTTAGAGAGGGAAGAGGTGTTTCAGGTGATGGTGTTTCAGCACTCTTCCAATCGAAATTCAATGGAAAAGATATCAGCCTTATAAGTTCTCTCGATATGAATATAGATCTGGTGGATTTTGATTTCTTTAATAAACGCATCCTTTTTACAGCTTTTAAAGCAGAGAGTTTGAAACCGGTTGATTCCGTTATTTACCTCTTCGACATAGAGAAACAGTCAGTTGATAAGCTGTTTGATGAGACATATAGAGTCGGCGCGATACAGTCCATGAATAAAGAGTGTATTTATTTCATGGGGGTGAATCTTAAAAAGCAGAGTCGCAACGATAATCAGCAGATTTTTAAGATCAACATAAGGACAGGAGATGTGAATGCCTTTGGTGATTTCTCCGATTTGAGCAATGAGAATTTCTGTGTCGTCACTGATTCCATCTTTGCTCAATCGACACCCGTACAGAGGCACGGTGAATTTTTCTACTTTAAACAGGTCAGTAGAGATCGGGAGATCTTATGCCGGATTTCATTAGATGGCAAGAGGGAAACTCTCGTCGATGAGTTGAACATTATTTCCAGTTTTTCAGTTACCGACAAGGGAATATTCCTCACCGGAATGAAAGATTTACAACTCTGCGAAGTCTACTTTAAAGATGAAAAGGGATTGCATCAGATAAGCCATCAGAACAAATGGCAGACAGAATTGAAGCTTTCAGAAGCTGAAAAATTGACAATTGAAACTGAGGGATCGGAAATTGATGGATATGTTTACCCGCCACTTGAAGTAGAAGAGGGAATTATATATCCGGCTGTACTTTTGATTCACGGTGGTCCCAAAATGCTCTACTCCCATGTCTTTGCTCACGATGTACAACTTCTCTGTGCCAATGGTTATTACGTTTTTAATGCCAATCCCATGGGTAGCGATGGTCGGGGCGACAATTTTGCCAATGTACGGGGACAGTTCGGAAGCCTCCCCTATAAACAACTTATGGCTTTTACCGATGGGGTACTGAAAAAATATCCCCAGATCGATAAAGAAAATCTCGGTGTAAGCGGTGGTTCCTACGGCGGATATATGACAAATTATATAATTACAAAAACTCAACGCTTCAAAGCTGCCGTCTCGGAAAGAGGGATCAGCAACCTGACGACGGCTTTTACATCATCGGAAATAGGCCCTAAGTTTGTTTTTGAATATATGGGAAATAAAGAAACCCCCTGGTCCGATCCCTCTTCATATAAGGAGGAGTCTCCTATAAGCAGTGTCGGTAATGTTTCAACACCGACTTTATTTAATCATGGGAAAAATGACTTTACCTGTCATTACACGGAATCTTTGAATATGTATTCGGCTTTAAACTATCTCGGTGTGGATACTAAATTTTGCCTTTATGAAGATGAGGGACATGGTCTGGTTGTACGAGGGAAACCATTGAGTAAAATGCGTCGCTACAAGGAATTCCTTTCGTGGTTTGATAAGTATTTAAAAACTGGGAGCAGGTAATTATAGTGAATTTATTACATGAATTAATAAAAATTGATTCTTCGAATTTAGACAATACAAATCGTGCCATAGAGCTCTGTGCCGATTATCTCAAGCGACATGGCGTTGAAGGTCAAATTATCGAAAATCAGGGTTATAAAAGTTATGTAGCGACTGTGGGAGCCGGAGAGAAGACTCTCATTTTAAATGGTCATCTCGATGTAGTATCCGGGAAGCCGTCCCAGTTTGAACCTGTTGAAAAGGACGGGAAGATAATCGGACGGGGAACGGCTGATATGAAGGGCGGTTGTGTGTCCATGATAGAAGCCATGATAAAACTTAAAGAAAAAAACCTCCAGAACAAAGTCATGCTTCAGCTGGTTCCCGACGAGGAAATCGGAGGAAAGTTCGGTACTGCCAACCTTGTTGATAAAGGATTTGTAGGAGATTTTGTGATCTGTACAGAACCTACCAATCTAAAAATATCCATTCAGTCAAAAGGGATAATTGTTCTTAGGGTCAATACACGCGGAGTGGCCTCACACGGTTCCCGCCCCTGGGATGGCGTAAATGCCATAACAAAAGCTTATGAGAATTTTATCAGGATACAGAACCTTTCCATCTTAAAAGAGGGATCGGAGTACTATGAAAAGTCATCACTGAACCTGGCGAAAATAAAAGGGGGCGATATCTACAACAGGGTTCCCGACGAATGCACTATGCTCATAGACATCCGTTACGTTCCCCATCTTGATCCGGACAAAATTATCAATGCGATTAAAGATGTCGTTGATGGAGAAGTTGTGGTTAAAATTCAGGAGCACGGCGTCTACACAAATCCCAATGATCCCTCTATAGAAAAATTGAAAAAGTCTCTCCTAAAAATTGTACCGGAAGAAACTTTTGAACTGGCTGTACAACATGGAGGTTCCGATGCACGGTATTTTTCTCCCTTGGGAATTCCAGCCATAGAAATGGGACCAAAGGGAAATTTTTGGCATGGAGAAGATGAATACGCCGAGCTACTTTCCATCAAACAGCTGGAAAACATCTTAATTGATTTTGCTTTGAATTTTTAATATATAATAAAAGGATATGCATTCGACAGCATTATAAGTCGAGAGGGTTGCCTAAAAGCAGCCCCCTTGCGGGTTTTGAATAAAGCCCGTATTAGAAATTTCAGGAGGAATTAGGAAATGAGAAAAGAAACAAAACTCACTGTGTTTTTCACACTGGTTTTTATGAGTGTGTCTCTTCTGGCTTTTGCCGGAGGACAACAGGAAACCGAGAAAATGGTTAAAGATGAGATAACAATTGCTTTAAGCGCTGATATCACATCGTTGGATCCCCAGGGACATAATGATACAAAATCAGAGACAGTATCATTCCTACTGTTTAACCGTCTATTCAGATTGAACACAGATTTTGAAGTTGTTCCTGATTTAGCCGAATCATGGAAACAGCCCTCAACAACAGAATGGGTTATTAAAATAAAAGAGGGTGTTTTATTTCACGACGGCAGTGAAATGACTTCAGCTGATGTGAAAGCCAGCCTTGACCGTTCAAAAGAAATGCCCAAAGTTCAGCAGGTTCTCAGTGAAATAGAATCTATTGATATAGTTGATACATACAGTGTCAAAGTCACTACGAAATCAGCATTTGCACCGTTTCTCTATACATTGGTTCACGCGGGAACTTCAATTCTTCCCAAAGCGTATCTTGAGTCTGGAGATGAATTTGCCAGCCCTATCGGGTCAGGTCCATACTCTTTTGTTGAATGGGTTTCAGGTGATCAGGTTGTTGTTGCTAAAAATGATAATTATTTTGATGCCGATAACATAGGACAGTCTTCAAAGATTACTTTTAAAGTGATTCCCGAGGGAACTTCTAGAACCATCGCTTTGGAAACGGGAGAAGTTGACGTCGTTGCCGAAGTACCGACAACCGATATGAATAAAGTGACTGACCACTCAGATCTTACATTATTCGAAAAGCCATCTACAAGAACTGATTTCTTTGAGATGAATACAGAAAAAGCTCCTTTTGACAACATTCTTGTCCGACAGGCTATGAACTATGCCATCGACAAAGAAGCTGTTCTCATCGTTTCAATCGAAGGTGCCGGAATTCAGGCTGAGTCAGTATTGGCTCCCTCATTCCTCGGTTACAAAGCAGGACCTTATAGCTTCGATCCTGCAAAAGCAAAAGCGTTACTGGCTGAAGCCGGATATGCCGATGGATTTGACATGGCTATTACCACTTCCGGTGATGATAGAAAAAGAATTGCTGAAGTGATTCAGGCCAGTCTGATGGAAGTGGGAATTAACGCTTCTATCGAAATGCTCGAGTGGGGAACATTTATCGATACTGCCATCAAGGGTGGACACCAGTCACTCGTTCTCGGTTGGACTTCCAATCCCGACCCCGATGCGACATTGACACCGAGATTTTTCTCAGGAAATATCGATGGTATGAACTTCAGTAGATTGAATGATCCTAAAATCGACCAGCTTTTAAAAGATGGTAGAGAAGAATTGGATCTTGCCAAGCGTGAGAAAATTTACAATGAATTTCATAGGTATGCTATGGAGCAGGGACAGTTTGTACCTCTCTTTGTCAAGAATATTGTTGTAGGTGCTAATTCATCGCTGAAAGGTGTAGAATTAAGCCCTCAGGGATTGTGGAACATCGAAAAGATCCATTACTAAATTTTATTGTATAAAATTAACAAATCAAATCAGGTACGATCGGGAATTCTCCCGATCGTACCATTTTACAAATTGAACATAAATTGGAGGCATTGTGTTAAAATATATTTTAAGAAGACTACTCATGCTCTTACCGGTAATGATAGGAGTGATATTCCTGGTCTTTTTCATCATCAGTTTAACACCGGGCGATGCCGCTTCTATGATTTTAGGAGATGGTGCCACTGAGGAGACAATCATTGAACTACGCGAGGATATGGGTCTCGATGATCCCCTGATTGTTCAATACGGGCGCTACATGGGTCAGCTCCTTACAGGTAATATGGGAGAATCCTATTCTACAGGAAAATCTGTAGCAGGAGAAATCGGACAGCGTTTTCCCAACACTTTCAAACTGACAATTACAGCCATAATTTTATCAGTAATGATATCAATACCCATCGGAGTCATCTCTGCGACCAAGCAATACTCAATCTTCGATAATATTGGTATGATCACTGCTTTAATTGGCATATCCATGCCCTCATTCTGGACAGGACTTATTCTCATAATAGCTTTTTCCCTAAAGCTGGGCTGGTTTCCATCGGGAGGAATGAGTGGTGTTATGAGCGGTGTATTACATGCCCCATTAACTGCTATCTTTTTAATTGCCGAAATCACAAGTGGATACACATTATTTGTACCTCTTATGCTTGTTTCTGCCATTGCTTATAGTACCACGGTTTATTTCGAACCATACTCCTTATATTCTAAATCTTTGGCTAAAACAGGAGATCTAATTCCTAAAGACAAAGACAAATTAGTACTAAGTGTAATCAACCTAAATAAGATTATTGAAACTGATTTGTTAAAAGTTTCACCGCTTGCTACTTTACGCGAGTTGGTGGTGCTCGTAAGGAGTTCTAAAAGAAATATTTTTCCAGTTGTAAACGATGATGGTGGCCTTGCAGGAATCGTAACTTTAGATGACATAAGGCAAATTATGTTTGATATAGAATTATATGATACAATGCTTGTAGAAGAGATTAT
>JADGDJ010000164.1:443-10344 GCA_016744925.1 Spirochaetaceae bacterium | reverse complement strand
TATATATATAGTTTCCGCTGACAGAACCGCCACTGGCTGGCATGCCGATTATTGAAGAGCCTGTTTTAACCGTTATTTCTCCGGAACCAAGACTTGTTTCCCACCCGAGAGCAGAAGGTACAGAATCAGTTCTCGGAGCAAAATAAAGGACTGTTTCCGAACTATTGACACCAAAGTTATCATCTATTCCCCAGTTTACTCCGGAAATTTTATATAAATACATACTTGAGCTGTTAATATAACCGGGACGATCTACTATTCCTGGATAATAGTCATAATCACCATTTACACCGACAATATCAGATCCGGAAATTTGGTAGTCATAACTATAAAACGTGGCGACTGGAGGAGCATTTTCTTCATTTATCTGAACCTTTTCTATTGAATAAACAGTATTGTGAAAAAATTTCGCAATGGCCGGATCTCCATTTTTATTTGGACCTGTCATGTTATATATATTATCATTTTCATTGAACTCAAGGCTTTCCGGTACAAGGAGATAGTCATCCAGCTCATCTAAAAATAGAAGCTTTAATCTTGAAACAATATACCAAAACCATTTAACAAAAAAACTTTGCTCTGAGTCAAACTTGGGCATTAGTCCAACAACATTTGCTCGGCTCATTACATAAGAATTATTAGAATTCTGAAATAATCTCCAGTATACTGCTGCTTTTGAACCGGGGTTAATCTGAAAAAAAGACCGTGAGAATCCATCCTCATTCAAGGCATACCCTCCGATAATTTTTCCGTCATCACTAATGAGAGAAGGGAAGTAAGACCATCCTAAGAATCCCTCTATTTCACCACTTATCCTCTTTTCACTATTTGAATCAGCATCTTTGAGAAGAGAAGTTCTTTTTCCGGACATTTCATTGAGAGGGGACTCAACAATACCATTACTGTATATTATCCATATTCCCGGTTTCTGATCATCTCTTTTCCCTATAACAAGAGCCCGGATAAAAGGCTGGCTTTCACTGGAACGAGATTGAATATCATCTCTTTCAAAAAACCTCACACTTATTGGGTCGATACATCTTATTTGTTTTCCAAATTCCTCATCAAAAGATTCAATATCAACCTTCACTTCATTTTCATCTACGAAATATGCAATATCTCTGCTTGAATCATATAATATTTCAAGCTCAAATGTGTTTTCATCTCCAATTTCGGTCAATTCATTAACGGGAAGAAAGCTGTTAGAACATGAATTCAATGCAAATAAAATTATTAGTATATATAGGTTTTTGTAAACTCTCATTAGGTTCTCCAATTCCTTATTTCGGCATAATAATCATTATATTATATATCAAAATCAATATTTTTTGGTTTTAAATTATATCAAACTTATTCATCAATAAAATTCATGAGAGAGGCTTCGCTTTTAACAGAGATTCCTGTGACTTCCCCGCTTACAGCAACAGGAGTGACTTCAAATTTCAAAAACATCCCATCTTTTGAAATTGATCCATCTGAAGTATCAATCGTTGGTGCCGCTGGTATTGTGTATGAGATAGAAGTTGCTCCGGTTATAGCAGAACCTTCATCACCTGTTTCACTTGTACTGCAAAGATACCATTGAAATGTTGAAATACCTTCAGTATCTCCCTCAGCATCAGAATAAATATAGTTACCTGTTACAGTTCCTCCTCCAACGGGTATACCTATTATAGGAGAACCTGTTTTCACCGTGATAGCTTCAAGGCCTAAACTGATTTCCCAGGTATCATTATGAGGGACAGTTATACTTCTAGATGCATAGTAAAAAACATCGCCGGAAGCAGTGTCACCAGTGTCATCATTCAATCCCCAGTTGAAACCAGATATTTTATAAAGATACAGATTTGATGCATTGCTGTATCCCGGCCTGTCAACAATAGCACTTTCATAATTATATTCTCCATCAACACCAGTAGTTAGAGAGCCTGAGACAAGATAATCATAAGTATAAAAACTAGCCACAGGAGCACTGTTTACTCCGCCAGGTGTAGTCGGCGTCGTCGGTGTATCACAAGCCACCCAAATAGTAAGCACCATTACAATGAAAGTTAAAATGAAAGATTTCCTAAACATATTCCACCACCTTCACAGAGGGGGACATAGGCAAGAAGTAATAACGACAAGAAAAACGCAGCTTACACTGTCAAAGTCACCCACAGTGTATTAACAATATTAGCTCAAAATATTCTTAATGCCCGAAAATGATCGCAAAATTCGACCCATATAATACCAAAATACGAATATAGTATTACAAAGTATGAACAAAAAAGCGGGATAAATGTAGTTTAGACATAAAATTGAGATTTTGCCGGGACTAATCACCTTCATAAAATAATGCAAAAGGTGTAAAGACAGTGCTCACTTGTCCGGATGTGTCCATGGTCCACAAATTCAGCAGTACATATTCATCATACAAAACACTTCCCGGATGTGTCACGGTCAGCAATCCGACACCACTAACGTTTGAAATATCAACAATGATATCAGCAGCAGTACCCATATCCTGATATGCAATACTGTAGTGAAAAGTAACCTCATCCCCATCGGGATCGTTCAAGCCGCCCTGGGTATCTACAATCAAATCAATTGTAGAATCACCTGGAGGTTTTGACACATTCAATGAGCCTGGGCCAAGAATGGGATACGGAGTGTCATTATCAGGATTAGTAATAAGGGTTTCAAAATCAGGAGTACTGACCGCCGGATTATTACAGGAAACCATTCCAATTAAAACAAATGCAATACCAGTAAAAACATAATACCTTTTTAACATACTTCACATCCTCGAGAGGGGGGACATTGGCAAAGAATGCTAAAAGATAATAAGTACACTGTAATTGCTGTCAAAGTCTCCCACAGTGTGTAATGAAGAATATCTCATCAAAAAAAAGAATCAATACAACCTCATGAAAATCATACTTCTCTTATTCAATTTCCTACTTATGTATTAGATAAAAAGTCTTACAAAACAGAATAATATTGTTATGGCCGAAGCGGCAGACAGAACCTTCCCGGGATTTTTTAAGCACGAGGAAAGTGGCAATGCAAAAAAAACCTCCGGAGTCAACCGGAGGTTCGAAAATTTTTCTATTATAGCAAATCTATTAAAAGTGAAGTTTAACCAAAACTCCCGCGCCTATATCATCAAATGACTGGTTGAACATAAATTCTCCAAACACTTCCAGGAACAGCAGGTCAACACCGGCACCGAGAGTGAAGAACTCCTGATAGTACTGAGCTCTCGCATTGATGAATGAGAGAAGTTCGATATGTGCACCAAATCTCATATGATTGAGAACATCCTGAAAGTCACTTGGGGGCTCTCTGAACATTCCGATAAAGTTATAATAATCGGCACTGAATGAAGCGTTGAACAATTTACCGTTGCCCAGTTTGGGTGCCCATGTAATACCAAAGTCCAGGTCGAGATCAAACTCATAGGAAGAGTTTAATTTTACCTTATTAGAGGTAAAGTTGCTGAGCGTAGAAGTTCCCGCATATGTATAAGTTCCGATAATATCTGTCATAACCGCACCGACTGTCAGGGTTGGCAGGATGTCAAATGTGGCACCCACATCTAATCCCCAGGCATAACCGTAATACATTGTCTGGTTCGCAATATCACCTAACATATCCATAGTTAAGGCGGAATCTCCGGAAAAATCTCCGATCATGGCAAAGTCACCGCTTACACCGAGATTGATAGGACCAATAGGAAAACCATAACCGACCTTAACTCCTGTTTCTCCGATAAGGGTATCAAATCCCATAGCTCCCGCATCGAGAACTGAGTAAGCATTAGCGTAAACTCCGACACCAAAACCTTTAATAAGAGTACCGACTTTAGTTGTGAATTCAATCATGACTTCCAACTCACCAAGAGCTTCTTCTAGGATCTGCTCCTGGTTATTTGATATATTGTTCTCTATATCTGTAAGATCACCAGCCGATAGATCATTAGCTGCCAAGTAAGCTATAATCTGCTCAGCATTCATGCCTGTCAGTGCAGTATTCTGAGTTAAGAGATTTAAACTAGTCTGATCCAGATTATCCACGAGCAAGTCAATCAACTGTTCAGTATCTTCAGAAGTCATATCTGCTGTTCCACCGGAAAGTGCATCTGCATTCTCCATCATAAACTGAATGGTTTCATAAGTAGATTTTTTACCTTGCGTACCGGCTTCGATATCCCATGTAAAAATGTCTGTTTCTCCGGCCATAGCAGCGGGGTTAACAAAGAGAGATTCAAATCCGCCCTTCTGAGCCACAAAGGGGTCGTAGGAGCTTTTTGATTCTTCAAAAGGTCTGGTCTGTGCCATCAGTCCAGTAGCTACAACAACTAGCAGCAAACTTATTAATATCTTTTTCATTCTTTCCTCCAGGAATTTCTGATCTTTTTCATACTTTATTAACTATATGCACTATATGCAAATCGTGTGCCACATCTGTTAAACAAACGGACAAACACAACCTGTCACCCATACAACCCATTTTCACCCTTAATTTTCACTAAACGTACACACCGGGCTGTATAATAAAATATACTACACAGTGTATTAAATTACTATTATTTGGAACGTTATATCTGTTTCTGCCTCTCGAGAAAATCGAGATAATCCCGCCTGGTCAGTATCCCCAGGATTTTCTTGTCTTCATTTAATACGGGAATATGCCCCACGTGATGTTTATTAAAGATCTTCTCAATCTCCCGGATCGAAGCGTCTTTTTCAGTATAAAAAACCTTTTTAGTCATATATCCTTTAATTCTCGAATGCATCTGTTTGACTTTACGAGCCTTACTGATGTCTCTCAAGGTGATCATACCGGAGAGAACTCCCTCATCATTTTCGACAGGAACCCCTGTATGGCCTATTTCTTCCAAATATATTGAGGCTTCCAGTATGGTTAAATTCTCATTGATGGTCAGAACATTGCTGGTCATAAGATTTTCCGCTTTTATGGCCGGCAGCAGTTCCGATTGAAGGTGTTTAAGAAAATCATCCTTGATCTGTGTGCCGAATTTCTTTTTCAAAAGTGCCGATCCGGCCCGGCTGTGTCCACCACCGCCCCAGTCTCCCAGGATGGGGAGCATATCGATCTTCTCTTTCCTGCTTCGTCCGATTATCAGGGTATTGCCGGAGTCACAGAATCCGATGATTCCGAAAATGGCTCCGCAGTGTTCTATTTCAAAGGCCTTTTCAATGACTGCAGCTAAGCCGTTGACCTGTTCCTCAAGTTCCATATAGGCAATGGCGATTGAGTGACCGTGAATATTTCGAATTTCAAGATTGTTTAGAACCTGATGAAAGAGAGTCACCTGATATTCCTCACTCAGTTTGCTCAGGAATTTCATGGCGATATTTTTATTGGCTCCCATTTTCATCAACCAGGACGCAGCGGCAAAGTCCTTCTCATTCACATTCTGATGGGTAAAATTTCCCGTATCGGCAAAGATTCCGCAGAGGGCGATCGTGGCATCATCTGGCACAATCTCTATCCCTTTTTCAATAAGCTTTTCGCAGATAAAGGTTGTGTTTGATCCGTAAGTACATTCGTGGAGAGTTGCCCCGGGAATATCGAGGGAATCATTCACATGATGGTCGTAAATATCAACTTTTCCATTCCAGTCCTCACCGAGACGATCAAAGTACTCACGCAGCCTCTTGTGAGAGCGTGTATCAAAAATAACCACATGCTCTACATCTTCTCCTTCCAGATCCATGGGATTGATAAATCCCAAATGATTCTGATAGAGATTGTAAAGATTTTTTGCAACAGGGTGTATCAGTCTGCTTTTAACCGGCACATATCCGGGAAACAGATATCTGGCCATAACAATGGATCCGATACAATCGAGATCCATATTGGTATGACCAAGCAAGATATTCATAGGCAATTTCTCCTGCAAAGGACTATATTACAAAGTGTCCTTTTTCCATTATAGTTGTTTTTTTACCGTTTTTGTCGATTCCAGTCACTAAGGTGTTTTCTGTTCCTATCATAAAATCGATATGCACCAGAGATGTATTGCATCCCGCACTGTTCAATTCCTCATCTGTCATGGCATCACCGCCGGGAAGAGACCCGGGAAATCCAAAGCCAAGAGCCATATGACTGGAGGCGTTTTCATCGAAGAGGATTGAATTGAATAATCTGCCTGATTTTGCAATCAGTGAAGAGCTGTCCACCAGAGCGATCTCCCCTAACATTGCAGCTCCAATATCGACCGTGAGGAATTTTTCAAGAATTTCAGCACCGACATCGGCTCCATGTTCAACAACTTTTCCCTCTTTGAAACGAAACCAGGCTCCCTCTACGCGAGTCTCCAGTACCTGAAGGGGTTTTCTCACTTTGACAAAACCCTCAGTTTTATTTCTATCGGGAGTCGCAAAAACCTCTTCGGTGGGAATATTGGGCATAAAGGCTCTGCCGTCGGGAAGAATAGCGCCCCCTCCATCCCAGGAAACATCATCCGGTAAACCGATTGTCAGATCAGTGCCATCATTATCGGTAAAATGGACAGATGTTATTTTCATATCGCCGAGTGTTTTGCACCTCTTGATGAGTGCGCTGCAGTGAGACTTCCAGGCTTCAACAGGGTCTGGAGTATTCAACCTGAGAATAGGTTTGAGAATCTCCCAGAGCTCGTCGGCTTTTGCCCCTTTTCCCAGAACATCTTCCGCCCATTTATCGTTGGGGTAAGCCACAATATTCCAGGGAATTTTATCGCGCATCAAAGAGTTGAGAAGTGTATCCCGCCCTTTGCGGCTTGTTTTTGTCAAAGTCTGAATCTTATCGGGGTCAGCATCTTTCAAAACATCCGACTCATCAGTATTGTCTATACTGAGAAATGCCCACTCTTCCGAAACGAGTTGCGATGCGTGAACCTGACTGAAGAGTGGAAAATAATCCAGTTGATCTTCCGACTGATTTTCAGCCCTCGCCTTAAGCAGATAATTATCCCGGATTTCAATGTTGACGAATCCGGCTCCCCATTTATAAGCTCGCTGGCCGACCAACCTGGCAAAATCATAATTTCCACTACTGCAGGCGATATTCAACTTCTGTCCTATTTTCAGATTCACACCGGATGTGAGAATCACATCGGCATATTCTTTTAATTTATCCATTTTGAACTCCTGTTTTTAACTAGTGAAATTATTTTATCATAGAATCCCGATGAGGAAGCTGATATTTATTATGAACCCTGAGACTCCGAAATTCACGAACTAATTCAGGAATGGGCAGGAAAAAATTGTTTATAAAATATAAAGGCGCTGTAAAACAGCGCCTAAACAAATATTATCTAATAATTCTCTAAAGAGCTTTAGACATTACTCTGTTCAATCTTTTAGCGAATTCTGCAGGATCTTTGAGATCCATACCCTCAACCATCATCGCCTGATCGAAAAGCAACTGACTGGCATCTTTTATAAGATCCTCGTCACTGCTTCCATCCATCTTCTTAACGATGTCATGATCGGGATTAATTTCGAGAATAGGCTTCACTTCAGGCATTTCTGTCTGTCCCATCTGTCTGAGCATCTGCTGCATCTGAGCTGTAGGATCGTTCTCATCAACAACGATACAGGAAGGAGAATCGTGCAGTCTGCTTGAAGCGACAACATCTTTCACCGCGTCACCGAGAGCTGTTTTGATTTTTTCCAGAAGTGGTTTGATTTCAGTTTCCTTCTTTTCATCATCTTCTGTTTTCAGGTCATCCATAGCTCCGGACTTATTGATAGCTTTCAGCTCAATTTCTTTGTATGTACTGATCATAGGTGCGACGATCTCATCAATCTCATCATCCATTATCAGAACTTCGATATCTTTGCTCTTATAAGCTTCGAGCAGAGGAGAATTTCTCAGCATGCTCTCATTATCACCGGTGATAAAGTAAATGCCTTTCTGATCCACCTGCATTCTATCTTTGCATTCTGCAAGACTTGTCCAGCCTTCAACTTTGGTGGACTTGTATCGAACAAGTTCGAGTAGATCGTCTTTATTGGCGAAATCGGAATACACACCCTCTTTAAGAGGCCTGTTGTACTGATCGATAAACTCTTTGTACTTTTCAGCATCACCTGAGAATTTTTTCAATTCTGAAAGAATCTTTTTCACTGAGGCAGTTTTGATGTTACTCATAACTTTGTTCTGCTGAAGGATTTCTCTACTGACATTTAAAGGAAGATCTTCCGAATCGATAACACCTTTCATAAATCTCAGGTAAGTAGGAAGAAGTTCTTTCTCGTCATCCGTAATAAAGACTCTTCGGACATAGAGTTTTACACCGGGCTTGTAGTCTGCATAAAACATATCCATGGGAGCTTTTTTAGGAACATAAAAGAGAGTGGTATACTCATTAGTTCCCTCGGCTCTTGTGTGCAGTTTGAACATAGGCTCTTCACTGTCACCGGTTATAGTTTTATAGAACTCATTGTAATCTTCATCTTTCAATTCAGACTTTGATCTTTTCCAGAGCGCGGAAGCGGAGTTGATCTGCTCTACTTTATCTTCTTTGATCTCTTTTTTGTCATCGCCCTCGCCTTCGAAGGATTTTGACTCATAGTGAAGAAAAATCGGGAAGGCTATATGGTTGGAGTACTTTTTAGTAATCTGTTCCAACTGCCATCTGTTGTCGTATTCGCTTCCCTTCTCATTGAGGTGAAGGATTACAGTTGTTCCGTGCGATTCTTTTTCTTTCTCAACAAGTGTGTAACCGCTTTTACCATCGCTGGTCCAGCTCCACCCTTTTTCTTCTCCGGCTTTTCTTGTAAGGACTTCTACTTTATCGGCAACCATGAAAACAGAGTAGAAACCTACACCGAACTGACCGATCAGATTGCTGTCTTTTACTTCATCTCCCGAGAGCTGATTCAGGAAGTTCTTCGTTCCCGATCTGGCAATAGTTCCCAGAGACTCTTCAAGATCTTTGTCGTTCATACCGATTCCGTTATCGGAAAGGGTTAAAACCTTATGGTTTTCTTCATCGAGTATAATATCGACTCTTGGCTCAAATGTGATGTTTTTGTAACTTTCATCGGCGACTGTCAGATATTTGAGTTTATCCAACGCGTCAGATGAGTTTGAAATTAACTCTCTTAAAAATATTTCACTGTGAGAGTAGAGAGAGTGAATAAGTAGATGTAAAAGTTGATCTACTTCCGTTTTAAACTTTTTTTTCCCCATTTTGAAAAAGGCTCCTTAATACAGTCATCAATACATAGTTTTCACTCAAAAATACACATTCAGCGTATTTCCAGGTACTCATATGTTTTGACTGTTGCGATTATATGCAATGAAAAATAACAATATTTTTTTAAAAGGGCAATTCATATTGCCTTGAAAAAAAAGAAAAGCTGATCAATACTTCTTTTATGAACGACGAAGACCCTTTTTTATTCGGCGAGCCATCATTTTCAGAAGCTTGCTTCGATAATGACGGCTTAGTACTCGCCGCGGCTTGCCGCAACCTCTACGAACACAAATCCCAGAGAAATGGACTTAACAAGCAATTTGAATCAGCTAATATGGGATTTTTATGTAATTTGACCCCATCAGGTGACTATAATGACCTTTGAAATAGTACTCCTGATTATTCTACTCATGTTATCCGGTTTTTTTTCATCAACAGAAACAGCTTTTACATCTCTTTCACTTATTCAGGCTCAAAAACTGATTGATGATTTCGGCAAACGAGGACAGAGAGTCCAAAAATTGTCACAAAATCCGGATATTCTTCTAACAACACTTTTGATAGGCAACAACCTGGTCAATATCGGCGCGACAACTCTTGCGACAAAACTGACCATAGCCTATTACGGCAATTACGCCCTCGGTTATATGACCGGTGCTCTCACTTTGTTTATTCTCATATTCGGAGAAGTAACACCCAAGC
>JADGDJ010000164.1:0-433 GCA_016744925.1 Spirochaetaceae bacterium | reverse complement strand
CCTCAGAAGTAGCTTTCATCACTGCTTCTTTTCGTCCTGCACCTTGTTCCATGAAACGATAACAGTTCTCGATAATGACGATGGCATTATCTACCAGCATACCAAGTGCCAGGGTGAGGCTGAAAAGTACGACCATATTCAGCGTGATTCCCATAAGGTAGAGAACCGTAAATGTGAGCAGCATTGAAAAAGGAATCGCCATGCTGACAAGAATTGCATTTCGGATACCCATGGCAAAAAATATGACGATCTGTTTAAACACATCGGGTATTATCCTTGCATTGTCCTGGATATTCAGACCTTTTATCTGGGCGATTACCTTAATAAGCTCTAATATCACAAAGCTTTTTGTGTCCAGTGATCAGAGAGCTCTTACTCTGGAAAACCTTCTGCAGATGGTGAGTATGGGTGAGAACATGGGGATTGTAGAGAC
>JADGDJ010000007.1:14977-50248 GCA_016744925.1 Spirochaetaceae bacterium | reverse complement strand
TCTACGACCAGTATTCGCATTATAAATCCTTAACCAGAGGGAAACGGATACTTACCGTTGTACCTTCACCAACGGTGGTGGAAATCTCCAAATCTCCACCAGCTGCCTGGACAAAGGAATTGACAATTGACAGGCCGACGCCGGATCCCTTTGACTTCGTGGTAAAAAAGGGATCATAAATCCGCTTCATATCATCTCCGGAGATCCCCTCTCCCTTATCGGATAAGATAATCTCCGCTTCGGCTCCCTGTCTTTCCAGTGAAAGAGATACATCTGTAAATTCCGAACCGCTCTCAAGTGCATTATTGATCAGATTGTCCATTATGGAGCTCAATCTTTCAGGATCAATCATAATGATGAGCTCAGGAGCATCATCGAGGTTGAGATGTCCGAGAACATCTTGTTTTTTTTCGATCAGTCGAATAGATTCCATCGTGATATCTGTACGGCAGGGATTCCCCTCCGGTTTCCGCAGAAAGTCACCGATTCGTTCGGTCATCGATGCCAGACGCGCGACTTCCTCGTTGATGATATCCAGTGCGCCTTCGTGCTCTCCTGCCGTACTGCGTTTTATTATTGAGCTCTGCAGGCGAATGCTGCTGAGAGGATTTTTTACTTCATGGGTGAAGGTTCTGGCAGCCGTTCCCAGCATTACAAGGCGCTCTTGAGATTCTATCTGTTCATGATATTTCATATTGCGTCTGTAGAGACTGCCGATATAGAGTACAATCAGCAGAATGAGAAAAATGACAACTCCCATTATTATTCTTGTGCGAAGGATGAACCCTGCTATGGGAGAATCCGTCATTTCCAGATAGACATAACGGACCATCAGATTTTTATCTTCTTCAGATCGTTTATCGGCATAGTTAAAGAGGGCTTCATGAGCCGCCTGGACATTTTCTTCATTGTTCAGAAATGGAACGAACGGATTCAGCAGATCTTTCGTTATGACGATAGTATTTTTCTCCCTGTTAAAAAAGGGTCTGAGAGTAGAATCCTCTACCAATACCTTGACCGCTGAGCCCTGCAGATACAAAGGCTCACCGTAAAAATTATAGAAACCCAGACTTTCAATTTCATCGGGAATAAGCATATTATCCAGTTCGTCATTCAAATACATCTGATAGACCTGATTCTGAAGTTTTTCGTTTTCAAAAAGAAAATTCATCATCTCCTTTTGTATTTGCGACATCATCAGCAGGACAGCCATAACCGTCAAGAGAAGAAACATAGATGTGAGAATAAGATTGAGGAAGCGTTTTTCATTCATATAGGGAAAAGTATACCATAAGAGCGTGAAAGGATTCAAATGAGAGCCTGTAGGAATTGTTCATCACGCACTTATATATGATAGAATATCCCCATGAATAATCAGTTGTATATGGCTCCCATGCTGGATTTTACAGATGGCACGTTCCGCGATGTCTATTTTAAACATTTTTCGGGGGTCGATCGGGCGATTTCCCCTTTTATTGTCATTTCAGAGAACAGCTTTTATAAGAAGAAAGCGATTCAGTCTCTACTTCCCTCACTTTACGAATCTATTCCTGTGGAACCTCAAATCCTCGGTAAAGATCCCCTGGCTTTTGCCGCTCTCGTGAATCTTCTGGAAGCCGAGGGTTTTCAATCGGTTAACATCAATATGGGCTGTCCCGCCAGAGCTGTTGTCAATAAGGGGCGCGGCAGTGGACTACTTCCCTATCCCGATAAAATTGAAAAATTCCTCGATATAGCATTTTCAAAAATCAATATTCCTCTCTCTGTTAAAATGCGGACGGGACTCAACTCTCACAACGAAATCTATCCCCTGATTCAGATTCTCAACGCTTACCCCATAAGTGAAGTGATCATCCATCCGCGATTGGGAATAAAAAAATACGAAGGTCCCGTTGACCTGGAAGTGATGGATGATTTGGTAGCTCTTTTGAGGATGCCCATTGTGTTTAATGGAGATATCAGCCGCTCATCCTTTTACATGCTGAATAAACGGTATCGATCGATAGATCGCTGGATGTTAGGGCGGGAACTGCTGCGGGATCCCTTTCTGGCTCAGGATATCAAAATATCATTGAGCTCTAATAAAAATATTCTGTCGGGAACTTTTGCTGTGAATAATGAAAGGGCTGTAACTGTTAGAGCTTTTCACGATGATCTCCTAAAGGCTTTTACCGGAATTATCAAAAGAGAAGCAGCTCTCGTGGGGAAGATGAAGGCTTACTGGTCTTTTTGGGAATCTCTCTTTCCGCTGAAAAAGTGGGAGATTGAAAAGATGAAGAGAATTGTGAAACTTGATGAATACATTCACTGCATTGATAGAATTTTTGATAATTAAAAAATCATAAGGAAAACCCATGTCATTAAACAAAAAACTGAATGAACAATATTTGAAACTGCATATACAAAAAGAGGAGAGTTTCTGGTCCACTTATATGAACCTAAGCTCCTCAGTGGATGGTGAATTCGAAAAATATGAGGGCCTATTACGCGATTTTATCTCCGACGGTTCAATACTGAAACAGATCAGAGACGAACTTGCAAAAGAGGATATAAGCCAATGGGAGAGGACCGGTCTTAAGGGGTGGAAGCATTTCTTTGAATGCAATGCCATAGAAGACAAGCAAGCTCTTGAAATACAGAAAAAGCTTATAATTATGGAAGGGGAACTGGGACGGAAGAGACGATCTTACCCCCTTGGCTATACCGATCCGGTGAGTGGAAAATTCTGCGAAGCGGGTATGGGGAAAATGCTTCTGCTAATTGGTAATAATTCTGATGAAGCTGTAAGACAATCTGCTTGGGCGGGTTTGAGAAATCTCGAAACCTTTGTTCTGGAAAATGGCTATATCGAGCTTGTTAAAGAACGAAATAAGTTGGGAAGAAAATTGGGATACGAAGATTATTACGATTACAAAACAGCGGTTAATGAGGGGATGTCGAAGAAACAGTTGTTCGAAATTCTCGATGTACTGAAAGACAATACTTCTGATGCCTGTTTCAACTCGTTTAAAGATCTAAAAAAAGATTCTGAATCAGAATCGGTGGGTCCCTGGAATGTCCGTTTTATGGCTTCAGGTGATGTTTCGGACAAACTGGAGCCCTATTTTGCCTTTGATAAAGCTCTTTTGCGATGGGGACGATCCTTTGCTGCTATGGGAATTGATTATCAAAAAGCACAGATTCAGATCGATCTGGTTGCCCGCAAAGGGAAATATGAAAACGGTTTTATGCACAGCCCTTTTCCCTCTTTCAACAACGGGGAAAAATTTCTTCCCGCTAAGTTGAATTTTACTGCCAATGCTGTTCCGGGACAATCGGGAGGCGGATTGAGAGCGATTAAAACTCTCATGCATGAAGGAGGGCACGCAGCTCATTTCTCGAATGTTGATATGCCTTCACCGTGTTATTCTCAGGAATTTGCTCCCACATCTGGTGGTTTTGCCGAGATTCAGTCCATGCTTATGGATTCTCTTCTTAAAGACGGCGACTGGATTTGGCGTTATGCAGAGGATGATCAGGGCAATAAAATTCCTCTTGAGATTATCAAAGAGTATGTGAAATCAGAAAATCGCTTTATGTCGTTCAATTTGAGATATCTCTCAGTAGTACCTTATGCAGAAAAGCAGATTTACGAACTCTCCGATGAGGAATTGACCGGGAAAAATATCCTTAAAGCGGTGAGAACCGCAGAGAATGAATTCTTCGGTTTTGACTGTCCCCGTCCCACTTTGGCCGTACCCCATCTGCTTTCCGGAGAATCTTCTGCTACTTATCATGCCTATGTACTCGCCATTATGGGGGTGTATCAGACGAAAGAGTATTTTCTAAAAAAATACGGTCGTATCGTAGACAATAAAGAGATTGGCTTAGAGATGAAGGATAAATACTGGCAGCCGGGAAATTCCAAAACATTTCTCGAATTCATACAGAGTATGACCGGTGAGAAATTTAGTGCAGGCGCCACTGGCAGGCTTGTGAATAGAAGTCTTGATGAGCACATAAAAAAGACTATGGCTTCCATCGATCTGATGAGGAACATTCCTGAAATATCGGAAGAAGTGAATCTCAATTGTTCTATTAAAATGGTTCACGGAGATGAGCTTATCAGCACTTCCGAAAAGGGATTTGAAAAAATGTGTGAAGATTATGCTGCCTGGTTCAGGACTGTTTCATAGAAATAATACATCAATAGGGGCCGCAAAGCCCTTCTTTAGATAATTGCCCGCATACATTAAACATGGAATCACCTGTTTCAAGGAGAGTTATTCCGCAATCGAGGGCAAGATCAATCATTTCCTTAGTGACCTGTTTGTCCCGTACAAATAGAATATGAGATATTCCAGCCATATCGGCTGTTCGAACAGCCTGGATGTTTGCCAGGCCTGTTATCAGGACAGCATTGACTGGCTCTAGAGTCAGAATATCGCTCATCAGATCTGAACTACAGCCTGTTGTGAGATCTTTTTCAAGATCGTCTCCGCAAATGACTCTTCCGTTTACTGCTTTTATTATATCTTTTACTTTCATAGTTTCTACTCATATATAATAATAATCGCCCTTATATTGCAAGAGCTGAATCGATATAATTATCTCGAAAGTGAGGAAATTAAAAGAATATGGCTGATAAAGTCTATGATATTAGTAATGTATATCAAATAGTGGAAAAAAATCTTTTGAATTACTCTTCAAAAGAGATGAGAAGACTGTTTCATGGGCGGGGAGGTACATACAAAAATCTTGATTTTCTCAATGTAGATCTCTTTCCTCCCGCCTTGTTGATTACCCTTTATGAAGAGAGAGATAGTCAGTGGAAAAAAGAAATGACCGATCTTTTTATGGAACTTGAAGGTATTGATGGTGTTGTTTTTCAGAGCAGGGTAAAAGCCCCTTGGATAAATGAGATTACAGCGGGAGAACTTTCTCCTGATCATATTGTAATGGAAAATCAGTTGAAATATTCGATCTCTCTGGCAAAGGGAGAGAACCCCGGCATATTCCCCGATATGAGAGAAGGCCGTTCTTATGTAAAATCCATTTGTCACGGTTGGAAAGTACTCAATTTATTTTCCTATACCTGTGCATTTTCCATTGCCGCAATCGAAGGGGGTGCTGAATCTGTACTGAATATGGATATGAACAGCAATTCCCTCAGCCGAGGCAGAATTAATCATGAGTTGAACCATCACGATAAAAGTGCCGTGTCCTATCTCAGTCATAATATATTAAAATCTTTTGGAAAAATATCCAAAAGGGGACCTTTTGATCTCATTATAATTGACCCGCCTCCTTCCCAGGGGAGCAGTTTTAATCTCGAAAGGGATTATGGTAAAATTCTAAGACGATCGGGAGATTTTCTCGGAGGAGAAGGAGAGATTCTTGCCTGTCTTAACTCCCATACCCACGATTTTAAGTGGTTTCGATCTTTTCTGGATGAAAATCTCACCAATTATACAGTTTTAAAAGAGTTCGGACCTGGAGAGGATTTTCCCGAGGAAAAGAGTGAGTTGGGGCTGAAAATTATTCATTTGAAAGTTTTTTAAAACTATACTCACCTCTGGTGTAGTGATAAAAACATTGCCGAATTTCAAAACAGACCGCATAATTCTAATGTCTTTTAGATTATTTAAAGTTTAAGGAGAATTTTGTGAAGAAAAAAGTTTACTTAGTATTGTTGCTCAGCTTCTTACCTGCTGCCGCCTTATTTGCCGAAGGTGATGGAGGTTCAGCTTATGGATGGATTTCTCTTATACCGCCTCTATTAGCTATCGCATTGGCATTTATTACCAGACAGGTAATTCTCTCTCTTTTTCTCGGTGTTTTTTCCGGTGCAATTATAATTTACGGTAACCCCTTTATCGCCTTCCTGAGGACACTGGACACTCATCTTGTCGGTTCTCTGGCTGATGGCTGGAATGCGGCTATCATCATTTTCACTCTATCAATCGGAGGGATGATAGGAATCGTCAATAAAATGGGCGGAACCAAAGCTATAGCTGAAGCTCTTGCCAAAAAAGCGAAAACTGCCAGAAGTGCTCAGGTCGTCACTGCGATTATGGGTGTTGTGGTCTTTTTTGATGATTATGCCAATACGCTGATCGTCGGTCCCACAATGCGACCATTGATGGATAAAATGAAAGTATCCAGAGAAAAACTGGCCTATATCGTTGACTCAACGGCAGCTCCAGTTGTCGGTCTTGCATTTATTTCCACCTGGGTCGGTTATGAGATCGGGCTCATTGGAGATGCTTTTGCTGAATTGGGAGTTGAGGCTAATGCCTTCGGTATTTTCATTAAAACCATCCCCTACACATTCTACAATATCTTTGCTCTCGTTCTCGTATTTATGCTCACAATCAGAGGTCGTGATTTTGGCCCCATGCTCAAAGCGGAAAAAAGAGCCAGACTGACTGGACAGGTTCTCAGAGATGGTGCACAGCCAATGGCCGGTGATGTCACAGAAGGTCAGGAATACAAAGAGGGTATTACTTTAAGAGCTTCTAATGCTATTGTTCCTATCCTTACCTTGATAATCGTCTCTTTTTGCGGACTCTGGTACAATGGTTACACCTACAGTGATGAAGGAACTCTCTGGTATACATTTAGTGGAATACAGACCTGCTTCGGTAACGCCGATGCTTCTGTCGTTCTTATCTGGGGTGCTATAACCGCGGCTATCGTTGCCGGTATTATGGCTATGGCTCAGAAAATAATGTCTCTTGGTGAAGTCTTTGATGCTTTTGTAAATGGTTCAAAATCACTATTGATCACTGCGATCATTCTTATCCTCGCATGGTCTCTCGGTGGAATCGCTTCCGATGTGGGAACTGCTGACTTTCTCGTCGGTGCTGTTTCCGATACTATCCCCGGTGGCATAATACCGATAATAGTCTTTCTCATTTCCATGCTAGTTGCTTTTTCAACTGGTACTTCCTGGGGAACTATGGCTATTGTTATTCCACTGGCTGTTCCACTGGCTGCCGCTTATGTAAAAGCCGATCCCGCTCAGGCACCTCTTGTAATTTCATCATTGAGTGCTGTACTTTCGGGATCAATTTTTGGTGACCACTGCTCTCCTATTTCCGATACGACCATAATGTCTTCCATGGCTTCCGGTTCCGATCACATTGACCACGTGAGAACACAGGTTCCCTATGCTCTCACAGGTGCAGCTGTTGCCTTTATTGGCTACCTGCTTGTCGGTATCGCTCATGTTCCGGTCTGGATTACACTGATTATCGGCGTTGCTCTGGTTTGGGCTGTCGTGCAGTTTTTCGGCAAGAAACCCGAATAATGGGAGTATATATCAGCATTAGCGGCGTTAGAAAAAAACTCAAGTACAGCAGTACTATCCTCTTTTTCTGCCTTGCCTGTGCTGATATCTATCTCCAGTTAAATAGCAGGGTGATCTTTTCCTGCGGCAGCATTAGTCGAATGCTCAAGAACAGTAGTACTATCCGCTTCGGCTGCCTTGCAGCATGAAAAATCTCATCCCCGCTATTTCATCAGCCTTCCTTCGGAGGGCTTTTTTTGTGGTTTGCAGATGCTGGAAATCGAATGATCCCCTTCTGATAGAGAATTCCTGTAATGATAACGATCAGTCCTCCCACAGTGGTCAGCTCTATAGCTTCACCCAGAATCAGGGCAATAAAAACTAAAGATAATAGTGGGGAAAGATAGGCGAGAGTGCTCACCGATGCAGTGGACTCGGCCAGGGACAGCGCTTTGGACCAAAGGAAAAAGGTCAGTCCCATTTCAAAAATACCCACGTAAGCTGTGCTCATGAGTCCTTTGGGTGAGGGCAGTTGAAAATCTACAAAAATTAATCCGTAGATCAGTATATAAATAAGCCCGAAGAGAAAATTCAGAAATAATTTAACGGATTCATCACGGGAATCTTTCATGTTGAGAATCCAGTAGAATCCCCAGATGACAGCACTGAAAAGCGCCAGAAATACACCGACGGGATTTTCTATGCGGCCTATTTTCCCTCCCGATGAGATGAGAACAACCCCGATTAAACACATCAACAGGGCGATAAAACTCTTTTTATCTGCTTTTTGCCTTAACAAAGGGATGGAGAGCAGCACCAGCATTATGGGCCAGGTGTAGTTCAGTGGCTGGGCAATCTGTGCCGGAAGTAGAGAGTAACTTTTAAAAAGTACAAGATAATAGGCAAAGGGATTAAAAAAGCCAGCAAGGGCCGAGAAGAGTAGATCTTTGCGGGGGAGCTGTTTCAGTTCGCTGAATTTTTTCCGTGAAATCATCAGAATAAGCAGAAAGAGGGTAGAGAATGTTGTTGATAAGAGTAGGAGATGGTAGGGATCCATCTCTTTCAAGGCAATTTTGAAAGCTGATGCTACTGTTGCCCAGAACATTACTGCGGTCAAAGCTGTGAGAACTGCTTTTTTCTGATTTTTCATTTATATTAACTCTCTTCTTGAGAAATAATTTTTTTGTAATCGGCATAGTGTTTTCCCGCATGATAGCTCGACCTGACAAGAGGACCGGATTCACAAAAGATAAATCCCTTTTCGAGGGCTCTTGTCTTCAGTTCATCAAATTCTTCTGGAGTCCAGTAATACTCTACAGGGTAGTTTTTTTTGGTGGGCTGTAGATATTGGCCTATGTTGAGTATGGATACTCCACAATCGAGCAGGTCGTCCATCGTTTCGAGAATTTCCTCTCTGGTTTCTCCCAGGCCGATCATAATGCTCGATTTAACTACAGAATGAGGGCTCTCGGCTTTCATCATCTTAAGAACATCAATAGACCGTTCATAAGTCTCTCCTGAGCAGATCTCTTTTTTCAGTCTTCTCACCGTCTCTATGTTATGGCTGATCACTTCCGGTTGTGAATCAGCAAGAATTTTTATGTTTTCATCTTTTCCTATGAGATCGGAAGAGAGAACCTCAATTGTACAGTCGGGATTGACCTCACGGATAGCTGTTACTGTTTCGGCCAGAATTTGTGCCCCGCCGTCTTCAAGATCATCTCTGGTTACCATAGTGATTACAGCGTGTTTCAATTGGAGATCTTTTACAGCCCGGGCGACGTCTACCGGTTCATTTTTATCTACAGGGCCGGGTTTTCCCGTCTGTACGGAGCAGAAACGGCATCCTCTTGTGCAGATCTCTCCGAGAACCATAAATGTGGCGGTTTTGTAACTTCCCCAGCATTCGTGTTGATTGGGGCAATTGGCTTCTGTGCAGACCGTCGTCAGCTTGCTCTTGTCTAGGGTTTTTCGCACATCCTGGTACTGAGTTCCCGTATTCATTCTGATTCTCAACCATTCCGGTTTTCGTTTGTATTCCGCCATATCCGCTCCTGTACAATCCAATTATTAAAATAACGAATTTTCAGCCTTTGCACTACATCTTTTTTTTGCTTTTCCCTCTTTGATTCATTAAAATCCGAATAAGGAGTCAATTAAATATGGAATATAAAATAGAAAACCGACCTGTTTTCACAACTCTACAGGTGCAACTTACCAGTGGTGAGACATTTAAAGCCGAAGCGGGAGCTATGGTATCCATGTCTACATCGATCGAACTGAAATCCAGGACCACAGGCAAAGGTCTGGGGGGTATGTTTAAAGCCGCCATTGGAGGTGAGGGGTTTTTCTCTTCCGAGTTCAGTGCTTCCAGTCCGGGAGAAGTTGTTCTGGCTCCTCCAGTTCCCGGTGATATTATCGATATGAAAATCAGTGGACAAACTGTTTTCTGCCAGGGGGGTGCCTATCTTGCCGGCAGTCCGGAATTGGAATTATCCACACAGGGATCTCTTAAAGGACTCGTTTCGGGAGAAGGTCTTTTTCTGCAGAAGATCAGCGGCAGAGGAGATCTCTTTTTAAGCTGTTATGGAGCTGTGTCTATTAAGGAATTGGACGCTGGAGAGACTTATATAGTCGATACTGGACATATGGTTGCTTTCGAAGAAACTGTAAACTATAAAATCCGAAAAGCGGCTAAAGGTCTCATGTCTACAGTTCTTTCGGGAGAGGGGCTTACCTGCGAATTTAGCGGTCCTGGAAAAGTATGGATTCAGAGTAGAAATATCAAGGGATTTGCCGCTCTTATTGCAAAACTTGTACCGAGTAAGGGTTAGTCTACTATAATATAAACAGGAGTTAAAAATGAGCGTAAAAATAATGTGTGTAGATGACAGTCCGACAATCAGGATGCTTGTCAAACAGAATCTGGCACCTGAGGGGTTTGAGATTGTCGAAGCCTCAAATGGGCAGGAAGGTCTAGATAACTTGAGTTCAGACATCGCCCTGTTTTTGGTTGATGTCAATATGCCCGTTATGAATGGATTTGACTTTGTAAAATCCATCAAATCCGATTCCAGCTACAATGAAAAGCCGGTTGTCTTTTTGACCACTGAAAACGGTGCTGACAAAAAAACAATGGGCAAGGAGTTGGGTGTAAACGGATGGATTGTTAAACCTTTTGAGCCAGAATCTCTGAAAAAGATTGTCGGGATGCTGGCTAAATAAAAATTTTAATTAAATGAAAATCGGGATTGTTTGATAATGAGACAATCCCGTTGTTATTTATAAATCATTTATGCTAAAAAGAAAGCGGAGAGATTTATGACTGAAAAACTATTTTACGACGATCCATACCTCTGCGAATTTACCGCACAGATATTAAAAAAAGAGCGAACTCCCAATGGTTGGAGAATAGAACTCGATAGAACTGCTTTTTACCCTGAAGGGGGAGGTCAGCCCGCTGATAAAGGGACTTTGGACGATATTGAAGTTACAGATGTACAGAAAGAGGGAAACCATGTCTATCACTTTGTAGAGAGTCTTCCCGAAGCAAATTCTGTATTATGTAAAATAGAGTGGGATTTCCGATTTGATTATATGCAGCAGCATACGGGCCAGCATATTCTCTCTGCTGTGTTGAACAAAATCACAGATTCAGCGACTGTTGCTGTACATCAGGCTGAGGATTATACTTCGATAGAAATAGATCATAGCAACTTATCCCTCAAGCAGATCGAGATGATAGAAGATGCGGCCAATGATCTTATTTGTGCTAACCAGCCGGTATATTCCTATTTAAATGGAGAGACTCCCATCTCTTCCTTTCCCATCAGAAGAGAGACAAAATACACAGAAAATGTGAGGTTGGTTCAGGTGGGAGGGGCTTCTCTGGTAATGGCTTCCGAAGCAGATCTTCACAATGCCGGAGAGATACTTTCGAGGGAAGTTAATTTCACCACTGAGGGGCTTAAGGACTTGGCCGCCTGTGGAGGTGTTCATGTTACCCGGACGGGAGAAGTGGGGCTGATAAAGTTTAAAGGGCAGGAGAAAGTCCGTGGCCGACTGAGACTTTTCTGGCTCATAGGCAAACGGGCATTTAGAGATTTTCGGGAAAAAACAGCTGTCACTGATAAAATAGGTGAAGCACTCTCGGTTTCTCTAGAAGGAATTTCAACAGAATTTGATCGTTTTAAAGCCAGTCTGGGTGAAGAGAAAAAAAGAAACAGCGAATTACTGAAAGAGTTGGCATTTCTCAAAGCCGAAGAGATCAGAAAGCAAAACCAATCGGGAATAAGCACTTTTGTTATGGGTGATGTCGATCCTGCATATTTTAAACAGATTATTATAAGTCTCAGCAGCTTTTCAGATATGTGTCTGTGTCTCATCAATATAAAAGGGGAGGTCGGGCAATGGGCGGTTCTTTCAACTGGTGCCAATGCTTTTGATTTCAGCTCTTTTAGAAAAGATCTCCTACCTCTCATAGAGGGGAAAGGCGGAGGGAACGCTCCTCTCTGGCAGGGGAAACTCGGTCTGGGAGATACTCTGGATGCCTTTAGAGAGAAGTTTTCACAGCTCATCTCTTGACCTTAAACTGAAATTCCCATTATGTTAGTGTACAAATAACCGGATCAATAGAGGTGCGGAAATCACTAGTAAGCCAATCGAGGAGATGATGCTCCTATGACATTGGCAGAAAGGGATTTACCGCCGAAGTGAATGTTTCCGTCATGAGAGATTCTCTGGCTTTTGATGTTAAACCGTCAGGAACTGTCACTGTAATCAGTGGAGGGCTATTGTGTATTTTTTTCTCAGCTCCTCATTAGGATCCGGTTTATATTTAGGAGACTGAAAATTCATGATTGTATTAAAATTCGGCGGAACATCTGTAGAGAGTCCTGAAAAAATCGACAGAATTTTAGATATAGCCAATTCCCAGATCGACAGAGCCCCAGTACTTATCTCTTCCGCCATGGGGAAAACCACCAATAAAATAGAAGAAATTATGACATATGCCGTTCTGGGTGACAGAGAGAATGCTTATAGCCTGACTGATGAGATAAAAGATCTCCATCTCAAAACGGCCGAGTCCTTTTTAACGGGAGGCATACTCGAATCGGCTCATGCTGATATTGTGGAACTGATCTCTCAATTCTCTTCGTTGGTCAAAGGTTTGACTCTGCTTCACGAATGCAGTCCCAGAAGCCGGGATGCATTGCTTTCCTTTGGAGAACTTCTCTCAACGAGAATCATTGCATCGAGAGCCATAGAGAGGGGAATCAATACAGAACTTCTCGATTCCAGAAACCTGATTAAAACTGATGAGAATTTCAATGCCGCCATACCACAGCTCGATAAAACAGACGAGGCAGTCCGGAGCTCTGTTTATCCTGAGCCTTTGAAACTGATTGTCGCCCAGGGATTTATTTCATCAACAGAAAAAGGTGTCACGACGACTCTGGGAAGAGGTGGAAGTGATTATTCAGCCACCCTGATCGGTTCGGCTCTCTCCGCTCAGGAAGTCCAGATCTGGACTGATGTGGATGGTATTATGACTTCCGACCCCCGTTTTGTAAAAGGGGCCAAAACCATTAAGAGCATAACCTATTCCGAAGCGGGGGAATTGGCATTCTTCGGCGCCAAAGTCGTCCATCCTTCTACAATCCAGCCCGCGGTTAAGCAGCAGATTCCTGTCCTGGTGAAAAACTCTCATAATCCCGAAGCCGCCGGCACGGCCATTCTTTCCGTTGTCGATGATAAAGGAGTGAAAGCCATTACTGGTAAAAAAGCTGTAACTGTGGTTTCCATTACATCGTCCCATATGCTTCATGCTTACGGTTTTTTAAAGAATATTTTTACTATTTTTGATAGATACAGAACACCTGTAGATCTCATTTCCACATCGGAAGTCTCTGTCTCCATGACTATTGAAAATATCGATCAGGTGGAAAATATTATCCGTGAGCTCGAGGATATGGGCACAGTGACTGTTGAATACCACAAGGCGATTATCTGTCTTGTGGGACAGGAGCTGTGGAAGGATTCGGTTTTTGTTTCCCGTGTATTCAGCAATCTCAACGGGACTCCTATCAGGATGATCTCCCTGGGTGCCTCCGATACAAACCTGTCCATTGTTGTACCTGAAGAGAAGATGGTTGAGACCATTCAGTCACTCCATGATGAGTTTTTTTAAGTGAGCTTTATGCTTCTTTGTGAAATAGGGACTGCCAATCGGCAGTCCCTTTTATTTAAGTTGATCAATAGTTATCCATTCGCGCTATCAGGTTGACCCAGTAAGCCCATCCCGTATAGGGCCTTGTCCATAAACCATCATATCCGTAATAGAGAAAGCGACCCTGCTGGACTACCGGAAATCTGTCCGTATAATTGAGAGAACGTCCTAAAAGGTATCCATTTGTCGGATTGTTTCTACCGGAACGGTAGAGCCCTCTTTCATTCATAGGAGCGGATGCGTATCCAATTTGAGTCTGATCCTCATAGCTTGAAGTCGGGATAGATGTTGAATTGAGTGGGTAAGTCCATACATTGTTACTCCATCGCCAGGTATACATAAAAGACATTCCTGCAACATAGGTATAGGAATTCCCATAAGATATTTCATTGGGGCGCTGTAAAGTAAATGTCGATGTACTGGCAGGATATCCCCATGCTGTCCAGTTGTTCGAAACCGTTTCAAGGAATTTGAGTCCGCCATAGTATCCCATAGCAACAACTCCGTGGTTTGAAGCAACAATATTTCTGGACTTATTGGCATTCTGATATAAATCTCCGGCGCTTGGAGTAATTATAATCGGATCTCCATAGATAAGATTGTAACCGCTGCCGTCGTAGACACTGCTTACGAGATCTTCCGGTACCAGAGTTACTGTCCATGTGGGATGGGTTCCAGCTATAGATGTAGGATACAGAGCCGGGAGATCTTTCTGCAGAACTGTTTTAATATAGTTGGCAGTCGAAGTATCTGTCGAGTCCGCTGAATCATAGAGAACCGTGATGTTAGAGGAAAATCCGATATCTTCAGAACTGTAATTAGACCATCCTATATCGGGATTGTAAACCCTTATTGTGAGGTAATAGAGAGTACCTTTTGCCCATGTACTGCTGTAATACTGACTGTTGTTCTCAGTATTCCCTTTTTCGTATTTTGTACCCCCCGGGCTTGTTGAATAATAGATGTAGAATCTGTTGGTGCTGTCTCCCGTGTCTTCGAAGTCTTCATAATTCACATATATGGCACCTGAACTGTATTGTCCTTTGTTGGCATATTTGATTGTCGGTGTTCCGTAAAAAATCGAATCACTGACATCCCTGTCGTGTCCCGCAAGCTGAGTTGTCGTATTCCTGCAGTAGTAACCCGCCAGATCTGTAAACTGAACCATAACTTTTTTGGCTCCATACCCGGAATAAGATCCATTGGAAGTTTCAAGAGTCCATGCTTTCGCCGTCGAATCTCCGTTCCATGCGGACCATGTCGATCCGCCGTCATTACTGATTCTCATGGCATAGGCATCGGCTGTGAGAGTGCTGTTCAGCGTGACTGATTTAGTGGTAGAAGTTGCTGAACCGCCATTGATGCTGAAAGAGCTGACAACTGGAGGTGTGGCATCAAGCGTAATGCCGTCTGAGCGCACAACGGACTCGTTACCGGCGTAATCGATAAGTTTGCAATAAACGTTTTTGCCTCCGTCAGAATCGTCTCCGCCGTTAGTACCGAAATACCAATTATAAAATGTGGATGGTGATCCTGAAACGTAGACTGTGTATTCTGTTCCTCCGTCGTTCCAGAAAACCATTCTTCTGACATCTCCAGCAGAATAGGTTGTCGTATTAGAGCCGGAACCCGTCACATCAACATCTACATTCGGGCTTACTGCGTATGTTGTCGTATTGGCGGCATTTGTCGATCGATTGCTCAATAAAATCGATGATAGAGTAGGTGCTGTCGTATCGACTTCAAGGTTATAGGTTTCCGATGTTGACCAGTTGCCGGCGTCATCTCGTTCCTGAACGTAGAAGATATATACGCCTTCGGAAATAGACGGGATCGTATAAATTGATGCTGTGGCTGTCCAGTTCGATTCATCAAAGCTCCATTGGTAGTTCCCGTTTCCTCCGCCGCCGGTGGACCACCTCAGATAAGGCGTTGTATCGTTAGTCAGATGATAGCCGTTACTCTCTATATTATATCCTGAGTTAAAAGCGTAATTGACAGGTGTAGAAGGTGCTGTCGCATCAATTTCTACAGTACTTGATCCTATCTTTCCTACCCATCCATCTGCGTCTGGATAAATAAAGGACGTATTGTATTCTTCCACTTCAAATGAATGAATCCCATCCTCTGATCCGTTTGTATTGAATACTTCTGTGTGATCTTTGTCTCCAATACTCAGAGGCGTCCAGTTGCCTCCATTTATTCTCCATCGGTATCTCTCTGTCGCGGGATTGCCCAGACCTGTGCTCCAGTCCCAGGTTACGCTCGTGGCGCTTGCATTTCTCAAGTAATCACCATCTCTGGTTATGGCGGGTTCGGAAGTGTAATTCGTATCAATCCAGATGGACTGGGAATCGGAGTTCGACCAGTTACCCGCATCGTCTCTTTCCTGAACATATAAAGTGTATTCATATTTGTCGTCAAGGGTAATACCATTGTAACTCATAGATATTGATTCTGAGGTCCAATCGAATTCTTGTTGAACACTTCCCGAATAGCCTCCGCCGTTGCTTTCCCATTCACGGGCAATTCTTTCCAGTCTGTAGCGGAAATAACTGTTACCACCGCCGTTGCTATTCCATGACCAGGTGGGGTTTCGGCTAGGAGTATGAGAGATCCCGTTCACGCTTGGATTAGAAGGTGCGGTTGTATCCCATACCAGGCTGATATAGCCTTCGCCGACATTGCCTGCGTTATCTGTAACAGTCAGTTTCAGTGTGTATTCATCGTCTTCCGAACCGTCGGCTGCAGCTGAAACGGAAGGGGTCAGAGTCGTGGGATTTAAAAAATCCAAAGTTCCCGTTCCGCTGTCCTGTTCCCAGAGATAAGTAGCGATTTCGCTGCCCGACTGGGTGACTCCCGATTCTGGATCGTCTGGATCGTCTGGAGTCTTCTGATCGTAGACTCTCCCATCCCCGCCATTATCAGAATTTCTGAAATCTATGTTTAAAGTAGAATTTGATGGAGGAAGATCCTGTAGTATATTTATTATCGGAGGTAGAGTGTCTATGTGAAATCTGACCATTTGATCGTCTATTCTGTTCGATCTGTTTCCTGAAATATCCCAGGCTGACACATAGAGGTACACCGGTCCGTCGTTTTGTCCGGGATTATCAGGAGGTGGCGCCGATACATAAGCTGTTTCCTGGCGAAGATAATTCTTATTCTCATATGTCCCGGGATTATCCCAGTCTACTTCATCGTCATCCCAATGGGGATACCAGCCTCCAACACCGTGTTGGACTCCGGGATCCAGTTTGGGGTCGTATTCCTCGTACCATGGAATGGCGACATAGAAATCAGCTCCGCTCGAATCAGACCATGTAATGTATGGCTGTGCCGAAGAAGTATAAACCATGGCTCCATTGCTTGATGTCGTCAGTGATGAATCATCATCATGATAAGCGTTGAGAGTACCAATTTCTTCGGGATCAGTAGTATCCCAGATAAAATTGGTTGTACTGGAATAAGAATTGCCCGCCTTGTCAGTGGCAGTAACTTTTATATCGTAGACACCGTCTTCCGTGCCATCTTCAACAGAACCTTTGATGTATGGGTGATCGACTGTAGAATCCTGAGTAGTTCCTCCTGCATCGGAATAAAAAAGAAGAGTTCCGGGACCGCTAATCTGTTCCCAGTAATAGGTCGCGATGCCGCTTTCCACGTCATTTCCTCCCCCGTCAGATGGAGTCGGATCGCTTATTGAAACATCCTGGTAGGCTAGGCTGTTGACTTCAAGAACCTCAATGCCTGAGAAATCTACTTCGGGATTTGTATAGTCTATAATGATGGAATCGCTTACAGCTGTATTCCCCTCTAAGGGATATACATTCCCGACAAAATCCTTGACGGCCGCCCATACGTAATATTCTCCTTCTCCATTTGAAGGAAGGGCATAGGAGGCAATTAATGATGCCCAATTCCCCCAGCTTCCATCGGAAGTTGCCGGAACAGTTTCCCCGCTGTTTGTCGGAGTCGCCTGAACCCATAATCCCTCAAGTCCCGAATGAATATCTAACGCATCAATTATAATATTGACTGTTCCACTGTCATTGTTCGAATACCCTGAACCATCGGCAATCTGAATTCCGTTGAGAACTGGGGGTGTTCCATCTCTGCTGATTCTCAGCCTACCCGCCGTAAGGCTTTCATTATTGGCGTAATCAATAAATTTATAGTAGATAAAATAATCTTTATCGATGTTCAGAATGTCCCAGCCACCTGAAAAATCATATGGTACGGTTCCTGGAATGTCTGAAAGCTGCATATAGTTAATACCCCCGGATGTTGGTCCGGCACCTTCAGAATAGAGATACCATGTTGCATCGCTTTCGAATGTGGGGAATCCTGATCCATTGTTATCTCCCCAGATTTTTACAGCCCTTACATCATTGTAATCATCTTCAGCTTTTATCATAAGATCGAAGTTTGTTCCGCTTAGTGCATTGATATCGGGATTATCCAAATCAAGAACAATTATTCCTTCTGGAGCCGTTTCATCATTTATTCCACCTGTTCGAAAAGAGTAGGTATAATCTGAACCGAAAGGGATTCCTGCGACATCTGTTACTGAACTGTCAATAAAAACAGTATAATCAGTATTGGCTTCGAATTTGTAATCAGGTGCACCATCGTTAAATACTGTAAATTCGACACCACTCATATCTTCTGTAAACTCGAATTCATAAGTTGTAATCTGGGTGGTTCCCTTTGATACTACGACGCTATTGTCTGTTATTGAAGAAGGCTCCATTTCTGAATTAAACTGAATTTTGATATAAGCCATATTCCCTGGACTGTCATTTGAGCCGGGAACGGGATAAGAATTGATATTATCAATTTCAGGTGATGATGTTTTATAGATTATTTGCGAATCTTTCTGAGATGAGACGACCTTGTTGGTATCGCGTATCTCTGCATGAAATTCAAAAGTTTCATCATCAGTACCTGACACCGGGAGAGTATATGGGATCACTTTTAATCCGTCTTCCATGGTGACCCATTCACTCCAGTCAGTATCGCTGGAAATCCTGTAGTGAACCTCTAATCCGGAAGTCGATTCCAGATAGTCTGATCCGGTAAACTGAATCTCGATATCAGCCTCGCTGGTAGCACTTCTTCCGTTATTAATGTCAAAGGAATCGAAAAGGGGTTTCACACTGGAAGGTGCTGCCTGTGTCGTAAAAGTCCAAATATATCCATTGTTGAATGTATTGCCATCAATATCCAATATTCCATTAGTGGCGTTTACTGTATATTCGGTATTGTAATAAAGTTTATTAGGAGAAAAAGTTACTGTATCAGAAGAAATCACATAACTACCTGTAGAACTATCCCCATATTCATCTTCTATTATAAAAGTTCCACTTGTCACGCTTGAGGCTTGTATGTTTTTTGTAAAAACAATCTGGATGTCATCTTCAATTGAAATACTTGTTGTATTTGCACTGGGATACACACTTGTAATGGTCGGCGGTGTTTTAATAACTTCCACCTCTTCTTTAATCACATCCATCAAAGGACTTGAACAGCTTATAATCGCAATAACTGCCGAAATAATTATCAATTGTAATATCTGTATCACTCTTTGGCTGTTCATTGTCGTCCTCCTATTCTTCCTCTTCTTCCCAGTCTGTCACAATGGCGGCTCTGGCTGCGGAAGCCCTTCCAACAGCCGAAACTTCATTGTTCAGATAAGCGTATTGTGCCGCCAGATCGGGAGCTTTAATCTGCAGATCCTGATAGAGGTTTCTCACTGTTTCGTACTGCTCCATTTCATATCTTGTTTTCGCTATAGCGGCTATAATCGTCGGGCTGTCTGGCTTGAGGTGTTCCGCTTTGCTGTACATTTCCAATGCTCCGTCGAGCTGCTCTCTGAGAAAGAGTATATTTCCGAGATTGATCATGGGTGCAGCAAAATCCGGAGCTTTCCTGATGGCGGCATTGAACTGCGCTTCTGCTTCGTCGTATTTTCCATATTTAGCGTAGAGGACGCCGAAGCTGTTTCTCAGTCTTGCCGTATCATTTTTTCTCAGCTTTTCTCTGAATTCGACCACTCTCGGTTCCAATTCTCTTTCGATAAAGATCTCCAGACTTTCGTTGTAATTGCTGATCATATGTTCCTGCGATGGGAAGAGCAGAGGCAGAGCTCCTCCGGGAACAGTCGCTGCTTTGTACTCCTGCCATGCTTCGTGTAAGGGGAAAATCTCAGCTCTGCCCAGGCCGTTGTACTCTCTCCACTCTCTGGCGCCATATTTCCAGGCTTCGAGGAATCCATCGGATAATAAGGTGATCTCCACAGGGATCCATGTCGTATCGTTGTAAAAGATAAATTCATCGAGGTTAGTGAATGTTCGTCTCGCTTCCTCTTTGCTTATTCCCAGGGAGAACGCCATATATATGTGACCGGGGATAGTGATAAAGGCCGTTTCTATCCCCACTGATTCTAGAAGGGATGTTGCCAGAATTGATAAATCATCGCAGTCACCGGCACGGAAAGTCAGGGTTTGAGAAGGGAATTGAAGGAAATCCACAGCATTGGCATTTTCCGAAAGTTCTATGTAGGAAGAGGCCGGGTCTATCACATAATTCATTCCGTAGAGTTCCAGTGTTTCGAATATCCCCAGAGCTATTCTCAGGTTGAGATTGATGGCGTTTTGGCCTAATTCCCGAATGACTCCCGCCGTATTTCTCGCGAATAGCTGAACTGTGGGATCTTTGGGGGAAACAAAAGACGCCGCTTTCCTGTCATCATCCCAGGTCATGGAATTCCGGCCCATTATTTTAACAGTTTGAGGTGTCGAATAGGAAATCTGCTTTCCTAACAGATTGTAGGAAATCTGAATTTCTGTCGAAACTTTCGAAGTATCTGTCAGATTTAAAACACCTGTAGTAAAAAAGGCTTTCAGATCTACTTCTGCAGTTTCTCCACTGTGCAAAGAGGGGATAACAGCACATTCGACAGGCTGTTCCATATATTGGTCCACATAAAATGACACTGTCAGATCTGTTATCGTATTTCTCTCGGTATTTCTGATAATGATATTTCCAAAGGGATTTTCACTATAGTATTCATAAAGAATGGGAAAAACGGGATCAATTTCAATGGATTCTATATCCAATTCGGATCTGTTTTTTGTTGAACCTAACCTGAATACGGTACCCAGTGAAAAACTGATTCCGTGATAAAGTGCTTCTTCCGGGTAGAGATAATAATTGTATCCTGCTCCTGCGCTGAGAGTTATTGAGGGTGTCAGATCAAAATGAAAGTTGGCGTTTCCGCCGAAATAGGGATTGGAAAAAACATCTTGTTTTCCAGAAACCAACCCAAAGTACCAACCGCTGTGTGCTCCAATATCCAGACTCATTCTATTGGCAAGTTTCAGATTTACTCCTGCACCAATCCCTCCGCTTATGAGGGTCAAATTGTTGCCGGGGTAGGGGATTGCTGTAATGTTTAAATCGCCTTCAATAAAAAGAAAGGGGAGAGATTCGAAGAGGTGCTGAATCTTTAAATTGGCACCTCCGCCGATTGTCGCCCCCAGATCTACAATTTGACTTCCGCCTAACCCCATATTAAATGTAGGGTATAATTGCAGGCTCGTGTTTTCATTCATTTGAGAATAGGTGGCAACAGGGAGGATGAACAACAAAAAGATGGTTGATATTTTATTAAAGACTTTCATACAATGTCCTCTTCACAATAGGGTTAGATTCTGTGAAAACAAGGCTGCGTATTAACTTAATTATAGCCCCTGAAATACCCAAAGACCTTCCTTCTCTGCTGAAATATCCAATGAAGGCATTGAAAAAGGGTTAAAAACAACAGATTTCAGCCAAGTGATTTAATATAAAACTATTACACCACCAATTTGGTGAACAATAGGGTTATATATTATATTCTACGATAAAGTCTTACAAAATCAAGAAAAACCACCCTTTCCCTTTTTATCTCTTTACCTCAAAACTCAATTCTGTCAGAGTCCATATGTATGTATTTACTCCTAGGCCAGACTTTTGCATTGTTGACAGCTCTTTGCTGGGCTCAGAACTCTCTTATTTATTCTCATTTGGGGAAGCAGGTCGGATCTGATGCGGTAACGCACATTCGTCTATGGCTGGCTCTCCCCATCATGTTCCTGGTCAATTTTCTCTTTACAGGTGAGCTCTATCCCCGGGGGATCCCCATGGATGCTTTTATATATATTTTCATTTCAGGATTTTTCGGGTTCTTTGTCGCAGACCTTTTCCTTTTTCGAGCCTTTGTTGAAATCGGTGCTCGGGAAGCTCTTGTCGTAATGACTACCAGTCCTATTTTCGGAATTCTTTTTTCCCGGGTTTTCCTCAACGAGACTCTCTCCTGGATAAAAATACTCGCTATCGTGATAATTCTCTCGGGAGTTATTTGGGTAATTATCGAAGAGCAGGGTGATGATGATTCAGGGGCAGGACACAATTTCAGGGGTATCCTCTACGCTCTTCTCGGGGCATTGACCCAGGCTGTCGGATTGATATTTGCCAAAAGGGGAATGCTCGATGGTGTTCATCCAGTATCCACCAATCTCATCAGGATCATAGCAGGATTTCTAGGATTGTTCATATATTCCCTTGTCAGGAAAAAGGTTCAATCGGATTTTAAATCCTTTAAGAGTACAAGACTGTTGCTTTTACTGCTCTTTGCCGTGGTCGTCGGTCCGGTTTTAGGGATTATTCTAAGCCTTTATGCTCTGAATTGGGCACCTGTGGGAATTGTCACCACATTGATTCAGGTCAGTCCCATTCTGTTACTACCGGTGGATATTTTTATATTAAAGAAGAAGGTCTCGATTAAAGCCGTTACGGGAACGCTTCTGGCTGTTGGTGGGGCGGCTATGCTCTTTCTTTTTAAGAATTTATGATATGGGATACCTTTTCCGAAAGTTCGATATAATCGTAGGGTTTTTGAATGAAGTCCTCCAACCCCATATTTATGAGATCCTGAATCCTGTCATCTTTTGTAAACCCCGAAGACATGAGAACCTTCAGTTCGGGATTGATCTGCTTCAGCTGAATAAACGTTTCTTTTCCCGATATCCCCGGCATGGACATATCGAGAATTACCAGATTGATAAAGCTCATATTTTCTCTGTATGCATCGACCCCTTTGTAGCCATCTTCCGCTTTTATAACATTGTAACCGCACTCTTTCAGTATGGACTCTGTCAGAATTCTCAGAATCTCTTCATCGTCAATAATCAGAACTGTACCACTTCCCAGAACCAGTTCTCTATCCTCTTTTTTCGAATCAGATTTGCTTTCCGGGTTTAAAGAGACCGGGAGGTATATAGTAAAAACCGTTCCTCTCCCCAATTCGGAATAGAGTTCTATGGTACCATTGTGTTGATTGATTATATGTTGAACCATAGTCAGCCCCAATCCGGTTCCTTTGGTTTTATCTTTTGTCGTATAGAAGGGATCGAAGATTCGATCTCTCTTTTCAGTTTCAATACCCACCCCCGTATCACTGATGGATAGGGCAATGTATTCACCTGGGATACAATCCTGATTCTCGGGTCTGTTAAACCTGTCCATATACATCTGCTTCATAGATATCCTCAAGGTTCCACCGGGTTCTTCGTCCTTACCTCTCATCTCGGTCATGGCGTGATAGGCATTGATACAGAGATTGAGAATAGTTTGTTCTATCTGGACACCATCAGCAAGAATCGGTATAGAATTTTCAAGAAGTTCCACTTCAATACCGACCGATTTATCAAATGAGTTTATACAGATGGATTGAATGTCACTTATGGATTGATTTAAATCGACATTTGTAAAAGTTAATTCATTGTTTCGCGATAAACTTAAAAGTTGCTGGATCATTGCGGCAGCCCTTTTCCCGGATTTATCGATAATTTTCAGACAGTTTATATAGGATTTATCCAGATTGGGATAGTCTTTCTCCGATTTGTGCATAAGGATGGATGATGATGTGACTATACCTGTCAGTACATTGTTGAAATCATGAGCAAAACCACTTGTCAGAACACCCAATGTCTCCCATTTCTGAGTCTGAATCAATTGGCGTTCAATGCTTTTAAGATTTGTTATATCATCGAGACGGATCACTATGCCATCTGTTATGTCTCCGGCCAGGGGTGTTATGGATAAGTTGAAATACCTGTCTTTCTCCGATTCAAATTCAACAGAGTTCTCAAGATAGGGCTGACCGGTGTTCATGACAATGCGAATCTTTTTTTCAAAAACTTTCAAACCGGGAAATCGGGAAAAGAGTTCGCGGCTGCTATTGACGGCGTATTCTTCAGCCAGTTCATTGCTGTGAGTCAGGTTGAATCCAATGTCTGTCGTAATAATCACACTTTTGAGTGACTGGATAATATTGTTGAGATATCGCTCTGTATTTTTAAGTTTTTTTTCTGTTATCTTTTTTTCTTTCAGCTCGTCCGAAAGACTTTCACTTCGCTCCTTCAATTCATTCATCTTCTCGAATAAAGTCTTTTCCAATGCCTCATAAGAATCAGCGAGCTGGGATAATTCAAGATGTTTTCTAGAGTCTATTTTGGATGACAGCGAATTCACCATATTTGGTTTTAAATTGGTCAGATCTATAGAGAGAACATAAGATCTCAGTTGTTCAATCGGCTTCACTATGGACTGACCGAAAGCGGCATTTGCGACAATCGATAATAAAGTAATAAGGAGTAGTCCACTGATGATGGCATAAAATTCCCGATCTTCTCTTATATTTATTTTATACTGGATTTCTCCCAGAAGATTATCAGTTATGAGAATCAACTGATCATTAATGCTGTCCAGTTTTATGTACTCATACTCTACCGGAGTGGATAAACCTGCTCCGGAGCGGTGTTTCTTTTCTATAATTTTGATAGATCTTTTTCGCTGCTGTAAAAAATTTTCAACTGCCTTGAGCTGGGTTTCATTGCCTTTCATAAGAGTCTGGTCTATATCCCGAAACTCTTTGTTCAGTTCAAAAAGGATCATCTCTCTATTTCCCGGCAAGGATCCGCTTTTAATAAAAAATCTTTCTGTCAGAATCTCCCGGGAAAGTACATGTTTGAATTCGAGAACCTGATTGGATAACTTGTAATATTCCTGTTCCGTTTCTCCCAGAGAGAAGATAACACCAGCCATACCGACAAGAGAAATTATATTCATAATTAGCAGCAAGAATAGTCTTTGAGTAATTTTCATTATAATGCCTACAGTTATTATATTGACACTTGTAGTACTTTCTACAAAAAAATAATATATTATTCTACATAATAAGGAAATAATTGTGAAGATTACGTACAAAGGGGACTACTCTCTTAAGGTTATTCTAGAACTTGCCTGTAGTTACCCCGATAAACTAATACATATAGAAGAGATATCCCGCAAGCAGGATATTCCCAGAAAGTTTCTTGAACAGATATTGCTGAACTTAAAGAGAGGGGGATTTCTCATCAGCAAAAAAGGAGCAAAAGGGGGATACTCCCTGGCCAGAGCTCCCAGAGATATTACACTCGGAGAAGTCGTCCGATATATTGAGGGCTCCGTTTATCCCATATCCTGTATCGATTGTGATACTCCCTCTCCATGCAATGAAATCTCCTCCTGTGTTTTTGCTCCCGTATGGAGGACCGTGGGTGATTCCATATCAACAATTATCGATGGTGTGAATTTTGAAACATTAAAAGAAGATTATCTGCTGAGAAAAAACGGATACATTCCAGATTTCCAGATTTAGAAGCCAATGAGTACTTAATTAGGATGGGCAAATAAAAATAATTACACATAATAGTTGACATTAGGATAAACTTATATTACATTAAAATAGTTAACAAAGCCTAACAATTACTTATTGTTTTCGTGGTATTTATACAAGTCTGCGTATGATCCATAATTTTCCCATTGAAGGCCGTTGTAAAAATCATTTACAACGGTCTTTTTTTTTATATACTAACATTAGAGGGAAACATTTATGGTCAATCTGTTTAAGAAGAAAGAAGAACCTTATTGTCTTGTTCTCAGTGGCGGTGGGGCGAAAGGCGTGTTTCACATAGGTGCGTGGAAAGCGTTGAAAGAACTGGGAATCCCGGTCAATGCTTTCATGGGCAATTCTATTGGAGCTATCATTGCGGGATTCCTGGCACAGGGGAATGAGGAGAAGCTCTATTTTATCGGTGACAATATCACTGTTGATTTTCTTCTGAAAATCCCCAATGAATATATTGAAAATGGCGAGCTTAAGTTAAGCCTGAAGCATAATTCCTCCATCAGGCAATTTTATAAAGATGCGCTTTTCGGCGGAGGCCTAGACACTAGCCCCTTAAAAAAGATTCTAAACGAGTCTCTCGATGAGGACCTCATACGCAAAAGCGGAAATGACTTGGGCGTTGTTACATTCAATATTTCAGATCTGAAAGCTTCTGAAGTTTTTCTTGAACATATGGAGGCGGGAACTGTTATCGATTATCTTATGGCCAGTTCTGCTTTTCCCGGTTTTCATCATCCAAAAATAAAAGGGAAGAAATATATTGACGGCGGCGTCTATGACAATATGCCTTATCGCCTTGCCCGTTCTCGTGGTTACAGGAAGATTATCGTCATAGATATATCGGGAATGGGAATTAATAAGAGGCCTGTTATTGAGGGAACAGAAACCATATACATTAAAAATTCAATCAATATGGGTGGCGTTCTCGATTTCAACCGGGAGTTTCTCAACAAATTTCTAGAGCTCGGTTATCTCGATACGATGAAAACTTTCGGCGTTTTAAAAGGGATGAGTTATTTTATCATTCCCGACAGGAAGTGGGAAAATATTTTTGATGAAGTGCTCGATGATCCCATGACTCTCGCACTGCTCGCCCCCTATCTCAATATAAAAAAAGATTCACACAAGCCTATGGAATTGAAAATTCGATCTATTCTTCCACAGACTGTGAAATATAACAAAAGTGAAATGTTCTACAATTTTCTAGATTGCTGTGCAGAAATTTTACGCCTGGAAAAAGTACACAAATACACTGTAGAGGAAATTATCAAACTGATCCGGACCGAGCAGGCGGATGAAGATAAAAAACTCATTTATCTGGATGAAGTGCAAAGTCGAAGCGACATGAGATTGCTTCTGAAACGGATCAAACTGGTTATTAAAAAGACCAATGTGCGGGATAGCCTTAAAGACGCTCCTTACCACGATATTAAAATCACTGAGAAAATCCTTGAGGGACGAACAGGGCTTCTTATAAAAAAGGGACTCTACAGCATCTATCCCGAATTGAGCGGAGGCCTGTTTTTCCTGGATCTGCTCAATAATCTGCCGGTATTTAAAATTAATTGACAATTATCTGTACAGACTGGAACTCTTGTCTCAGTGTTACGATCCATAATAGAATTGCCTCATGATCAGAAAAGAATTTTTTAACGGAGTCCGAGATACTTTTCCCCTCCTGCTCGGCGCATTTCCCTTCGGGGTGATATACGGAACGCTGGCAATTAATTCTGGATTATCGGTCCAGGCGTCTTTAGCTATGTCCGCCATAGTTTTCGCCGGTTCTTCTCAATTCATCGCTGTAGGACTCGTTGCAGCCGGAGCGCCTGTCTCAATCATTATACTCACGACTTTTGTGGTTAATCTGAGGCACATGCTCTACAGTGCCGCCCTTCTTCCGAACCTTAAAAAACTGAGCCAGCGCTGGCGTTTTATTCTTGCCTTCTTTCTCACCGATGAAACCTTTGCCGTCTCGGCAGGCCGTTATCGACATACAGACGATTCACCTCACAAACATTATTATCAGTTGGGATCTTCGCTGGCCATGTACCTGAACTGGCAGTTGTGGACCCTGGTGGGGCTGCTCCTGGGCAGTCGGATCCCCGATGCCCAGAGTTGGGGGCTCGATGTTGCTATGATCGTTACGTTTATCGGAATGACAATTCCCTATATTAAAAATAAGCCCATGGTTATGGCCGTTCTCACATCGGCAGTGGTCTCACTTCTCACTTTTCAGTGGCCCTATAAACTGGGACTCATTGCGGCGGCAGTTTGCGGGATAACGGCAGGAATTCTCATAGAACGGGTTCAGAAAATGAAAAACAGCTACAAAGAGGAAACCATATGACCGCATCTAGTGAATTTTTTATGATCCTGGGGATGATGATTGTTACATTTTCCATACGATATGTTCTTCTGGCCTTTTCAGGGAGGTTCACTCTTCCCAAATCACTGGAAAAGGCCCTGAACTATGTACCTCCGGCTGTTTTGACAGCCATCATCGTACCTTCAGTGTTAATTTCCGATAACAAATTGTTTATCAGCTGGGAAAATCCTTATTTACCGGCCGCTCTGGCAGCTGTACTAGCGGGGTTTCTCTTTCCCAAAAGGGTTCTGGCGGCATCTATTTCAACAGGACTAGTCGTATTCGCTATCGTTTCCTATTTCCAGTTGATCCGGTAGATTCCCACTTTTTTTTTGATTCCCTTTAAACGGGCTAATCCGCAGAACTCAAAAATTTCTTCTTTACGTCTGCTGGCTTTTTTATAGTCATCGTAAAAAGATTCAGATGAGAGTATTCTGTTTTTTTCACCCATGGATGCTTTGGATCGTCTCATGGCTTTTTTTGTCAGTCCTTCAATCCTGAAGGTTATGTTTATGTCTATACCGTGTATATCTTCAGTCGCAGGATCAATCACATAGGTTATCCCCTTGTGGAGACCTATCCTCACATCTATAGGGGGATTTTTTGATGTTTTGTTTCTCTTTTCAAGAATCTTCATTATTTTTATGGCCGTATTGACGGCTTGAGTTGTCTTGGGGAATGTCGCCAGAAATCCATCACCTGTATTTTTGTAAAAAGTGATGGGAGCCGAATAGAGAATTGGTTTGGCTATATTGTTCAGCCGCTGCTTAAGGTGAAAGGCGATCTGTTCGTTGTTGAGAGCCTGGTTAGTCGACCCGCATAAATCGAGCACCATAATGGCCACATCACTTTCCACCGCCGATAGTGAGAGAATTTGAGATTCACCAGACTGGACTGTGACTACTACGGCTTCAGCTAGTTTCACCTGTACCGGGAGCTTAACTTCAACTCCCTTTTCACTGACGCTGTTCCATCTGTAGTTGGAATAGATCTCTGTCCCGTTCGAGGAGTTCTCATCTCTCACATAGAGTTTCTCATTCTTAAAAAACACAGAAGCATGTGAGTCCGATATATATTTATTACTGATGGAAATCTCATTGTCAGAGCTTCTGCCCAGCAGGATTCTCTCTTTATCTATTGAGTAGAATCGGGTACTGTTGGATAAAATATCCTTTACTTCGATTTCCAGCTGCATTATTTGATTTTTTCACAGTTATACTTTTAATACAAGATTAAAAGCTCTAAGCTTGATATTCTGGGATTTTGTAAGATTAAGAAAATACCGGTTGAAATTCTAAAATTTAAGTGAGACAAAGACATTATGAATACACAAGCAGTTATTTTTGACCTCGACGGCACTTTACTCAATACTATTGATGATCTGGCTGATTCTATGAATCAAATCCTCAGGAAGGAGGGGTTTCCTGAACACTCAAGAGAGCAGTACAATTATTTTGTGGGAAATGGACAAAGGAAACTCATCGAGCGCTCTCTGCCTGAATCTGAGTGCAGTGAAGAGAATATCTTGAAATATATGAAACAGTGGAAAGATATATACAAAGAATCCTGTACTGTTAAAACAAAATTGTATCCGGGCATTGCCGACATGCTGCTCAAGCTTAAAGAGTTGAGAATCCCCATAGCAATTCTCTCCAACAAACCACATGATGAGGTTATGAAAGTGGTTTTACACTATCTCGATGAAAAACAGTTTTCCGCAATATCCGGTCAGAAGAATCACATCCCTCACAAGCCGGCTCCCGATGGTGTTTTTATCATACTCGAAGAGCTGAAAGCACTTCCTGAATTCTGCCTCTTTGTAGGAGATACTCCTGTGGACATTGAAACTGCAGCGGCATCGGGAATGAAATCTGTCGGTGTCTCATGGGGATTTAGACCTGTCAATGAACTAAAAGAAGCCGGTGCCGATTATATGATCGAAAGTCCCGATCAGCTCATCTCACTTCTTTTCCCATAAGATGTGGCTGTGCTCCCCCAGTGATGCGAAAGGTTCAGTTCGATAATACCGTCTCTCCTGTTCCAGCCATTCTTCATTGCTAATGGGACGCGGTTCTATAATTTTCAGGAAATTGTTGAAAATCCGGATTCCTGATTTCAGAACAACGTCCCCCTCCGATTTCTTTAAAATATCAATAATTTCAAGGGGAGTCATCTTTCCTGTAGGGGTGAGTTTTCTCTTCTTTTTTCCCTCATTGTCAGTAACTAGCAACCTTCCGTTTACCCCTCTTTTAAGAAGATATTTGTTGGTATTGTAGATTAAAAGGGAGGCGTAGCCTCCCTTTTTGATCAGGGTTGCACAATGTCTGACAGCATCGGCTGGATTTTCCATCCATTCTGCCACACCATGAAGTAGAACCAGGTCAAAAAGTCCGTATTCTTCAACGGTTAATTGAGTCAGATCCTTGTGAACGAGTTCTATATTGGAAGAGAAGTGGTTTTTTTTATTTTCTATTTCAGCCATGCGAAGCATTTCTTGAGATATATCGCAATGTATTACCGAGTGACCATAAGAAGCACAGAATCGTGAGAATTTTCCTGTTCCTCCACCGGCATCGAGAATCTTCCATCCGCCTGAAGAAAATCCGGGACAGAATTCAAGAATATCCTCCGAGAGCAGTTGAAGTCTTATCTCTCCCTTTTCTGTTCCGTATATTTTATTCTCGAGTCGCAGTGCCAGAGAATCGAAATTTTTATCCATAGTTTATATTAACTTTAAACTCATCAATTGCCTATTTGAAAAAAAAATTATGCATTGTTATATAAAAAACCGATTTACTTGAGTATATATAGAAAATTGAATATAGTATTGTCAAAAGGTGGAACCATGTCTTTAAATTGTCTCGATTGTAAAAGTAAATCCTGTAAGCTGAAAGGAACTGACTGTTTCGGTCTCCATGATAAAAGTATAAAAAAATATCGTGAAGAGGGTGCAGAAGATATGGTGAAATCCAGTTCATCCCTTATAGATAATGGCCGGGCGGGGCAGTTGTCCCGTTTTCAGGAAGTGATTGAGTTCTGTAAGCTTCAGGGATATAAAAAAATAGGCTTGGCCTATTGTTATGGTATGGAAGGACTCGCTGAGGAAGTTCGCAGCAAAATGATCAGTCAGGGGCTGAATCTCATTCCCGCCAGATGCACAATGGGCGGAGTGAAGGAAGCGGAAATCGACAGTGCAAAAAATAATGAAGTCATTTCATGTAATCCGGCCGGACAGGCTACATTTCTCAACGAAAGGGCTGATTTTGTCATCGAGATGGGACTTTGCCTGGGGCATGACGTGCTTTTTCACAAGGCACTGGAGGTTCCCTTTACAGTTCTAATTGTGAAAGATAGAGTCTACAATCACAATCCATTGGAAGCTATAAAAAATTATTCGGCGAGCCAGAATACCTAGTAGCTTGCTGCGGGGGTCTTCATTAAGTCATAAAAAAAAGCTGTTTTTCAATAATGAAAAACAGCCGGTTTCAAGTAGAAAATTCAAGTAGAAAAATACTTTCGGAGAACTCTAGTTAAACAAGATGAATCAATTGATTCTCCCAAAGATTTTTGAGAATTCCAGTAAAGCAAGTTGCTGAAGTTATTCTCATATGTTTCGCAGAGAGAATTGTGAAAAGCTAGATGAGTTTCTCTGCATATTCCCTAAAGAAAATAAAAGTAAAGCAAGAAGAACGTTTACTTCTCTGGGAACAAGTGCATTTTCTCATTCACCAGGGCAGTTGTATATAGGGAAAATTCCTATATTTTTGCTTAAAATTGATTTTTTTTAAGTGATTACACTTTTTTTTCTGAAAATAACATCCCATTGGCTCGCCATCATACCCGCAAGCATAAGAGCGCATCCTGCATAACCTCTCATTGTCATTCCCTCAGCGAGGAATATAATCCCGCCGATAACCGCAAAGACCGACTCTAGACTCATAATAATAGCTGAGTGCGCGGGAGGAGCGTCTTTCTGGGCGATAACCTGAAGAGTATAAGCTGTTCCCACCGAACCAAGTCCTCCATAGAGTATAGGAACAGTTGCCTCCAGTATCGATTCAATGAGTATTGGTTCTTTGATCACTGCCACAATCATGCTGAAGAGGGAACACCAGGCAAATTGGATTGCAGCGAGGAGAACCGGTTCTATCTTTTTGGAGAAATGATCAATAGTTAATACGTGGAGGGCGAAAAAAACAGAGCAGGCGAGGATGAGCAGATCTCCTTTGCCTATGGTAAAATCTCCCCGTACACTGATAAAGTAAAGTCCTATAGCTGCCAGGATAGCTCCGATCCATGTGGGAACACCTGTTTTGTGCTTTAGAAGGATGCCAATCATAGGGACGAGTATGACGTAGAGTCCCGTAATAAATCCGGCTTTTCCGGCTGTTGTGAACTGGAGACCTACCTGCTGGAGAGATGCTCCCATAAACAGGACGGAACCGGACAGTAATCCGGCGAGAAATATCCCCTTTCTATCGAGATGATTTTTTTCCTTTTTTCTACCGCCATTTCTCCTGTTGAGAAAATAGATCAATGGGATCAGGGAGAGTGAACCTATGGCAAACCTGATTCCGTTGTACAAATAGGGGCCAATATAATCCATCCCCTTCAGCTGGGCTACAAAGGCAAATCCCCATATGGCTGATGTGAGCACTAACATAATATCTGAACGCAATGTTTTATTTTCCATATTCTGTTTGTATCACGTTCGGGAAATACTGTCAAAAACATGTTATAATGGGGCCATGAATATAGAAAAACTTAAAATGGCAGAAGACAATTTTCTCACAAGATATCCCGGGGGGTTCAATCATCCCGACATGCTCGTTATTTCCCAAAAGCACAAACCGGAGAAAATGAAAATCCTGGCCGGAGAATCATTTGCCGAACAACTATTTGACAACCCCGATCTCATTATTGAAAACATGATTAAAGTGATTACCCGCTCATCGATGGTCTCTGTTTTTGAGAAGCCGAAATTCAGAGACTATGCCCGTATGATCAGCGGCGATGAACGGGCTCTTCTCTCGAGGGGGCTCTATGAGATGCTTTTTGGCGATCAGCAATCGGGATTTAATAAGATGCTGGAAATTTTGAATATGGGCAAACTGGGTAAATGGACACTGATGACGATCTGTCCTGTTTATTTCAGACCCTATAGTGAAGTTTATGTCAAACCGACGACAGCGAAAAACGTTATAAAATATTTTGAACTGGAAGATCTGGTATACAATGCGAAACCAACTTTTGACTTTTACATTCGTTTCAGAGACAAAATTAATGAGATGAAAGAGAAAGTGGATAAAACCCTTTCTCCAGACAATGCGGCATTTACGGGATTTCTTATGATGACTAGTGATATTCGGGGATTATAACTGGTAATAAGCCGTGTATCATTTTACAATGTAGCATCTATGTCATTATTCAGAACTATTGCAGCATCACTATTCCTTATTCCAATGGTATTTCTCTTCCCGGCAGATGATAAGATTAAATTTAATCATTTGACCAGGGAGGACGGACTCTCTAGCAGCACCATTTACTCAATCGTCGAAGATGATCTGGGTTTTCTCTGGTTTGGAACGCCCGATGGATTAAATAAATTTGATGGACAGAATTTTACTGTATTTAAAAGTAACCTCAGCGATCCCGGTGCTATACCAAATAGCAGTGCCGGAAACCTTTATATCGACAGAGAAGGGATGATCTGGATCGGTACCTGGGGAGGCGGACTCATCAGTCTCGATCCTCAGGCTGAACTATTCTCTGACTTTAAAAACAATCCTGATGATCCGGACAGCATTAGTGGAAACCGGGTTCAGTCTCTCTATCAGGATAAGGACGGCCTCTATTGGTTCGGAACTTATAAAGGCGGGCTGAACTCATACGATAAGAACAGTGGTCTTTTCACATCTTATGAAAGTGATGGCGGTAGTAGTTCCGGCCTCAGCCATAATCGAATCTGGTCAATTCTTGAAGATGAAATGGAAACCTTGTGGATTGGAACCAGTATGGGACTGAACCGAATGGACAGATCCGACAATAGTATAGAAGTTATAGAGGGCTCAGAGGATTTCATAATCAGGAATATGCTGCAGACAAGAGACAAGCAGCTCTGGTTTGGTACCAATGATGGTTTGTTTCTCTATAACAGGAAAGAAAACCGCATTGAAGAGACTGCTTTCAGGGAGAGAATCTATGCTCTTTTTGAAGACAGCAATCAGATCCTGTGGATTGGAACTTCAGAGGGACTCGTCAAATTCGACCATGTCAAAAAGGACTTTCTCCAATACAGTCATGTTCCGGAGGACTATTATAGTTTGAGCGAAAATACTGTGAGAACAATTTTTGAAGATCGCTCCGGTGTTATCTGGATTGGTACAGACGGTGGCGGGTTGTGCAGTTTTGATAATACCCCTCAGAATATTGATCATATCTATTCGGATAAATCAAAAGAAAACTCTCTTTTGGAGAACAACGTTTTTGCCTTTAATAAAGATTCAGAAAACAGGATCTGGATTGGAACAAAATCGGGATTGCAGTTATGGTCGCAGGATTCTAATGAGTTTATTACTTATATGAAAGATGAAGTGCGGGCACTTGAAAGGGATCCCTCGGGAGATCTCTGGATCGGAGGTCGTTCCGGGTTGTACAAGTACGACGGAATCAGTGATAGTATTCGTAAATTTGATTTAGCCATTAGTGAAATCCGGACGCTGCTTGTAGATCATAAAGGGGATCTGTGGATCGGAACTTACAAAAATGGGATTTATACTCTTGACGGTACTAGTGGTGAGCTGAAGAATATACAGCCTGCAGAAGATAATCAGGAAGGTCTGAATCATCTTGAAATTTGGGATATTTTTGAAGATTCTGATAAAAATATATGGATTGGCACAGGAGATGGTTTAAATCGGATAGAAAAAAACAGCCAAAAATATCATTCTTATAAAATCAATCTTAATGATCCGGGATCTCTCCTGGGAATACGTGTTTTTGCTATAGCTGAAGATAAAAACGGACATATCTGGGTAGGAACCGATGAGGGATTGAATCTCTGGTATAGTCAGTCGGACAGTTTTTTCCGTGTTACAACCGAGAATGGCCTGGCTGACAAGTCTGTAAAATCTATTCTTGAAGATGAAGAGGGAACTCTGTGGCTGGGTTCCAACGATGGCATCTCGAGATACAATCCCGAAACGGGAGTTACTTATGTTTACGATATACATGACAATCTCCAGGGGTATGAATTCAATGTGGGTTCAGTTTTGAATCTACAGGACGGAACCATTTTATTTGGTGGGATAGGCGGTTTCAATCTATTCAATCCGCAGGACATGGGGGAGAGCATCTACAATCCCCCGATTGTACTCACAGGATTTGCCGTAAAAGGCGTCAACAGACTTTTTCATAAATCCATATCTTATATCGATTCTATAAAGCTGACCTATCGTGAAAACTTTTTCACATTTAAATTTAAGGCTCTGGATTTTTCTTCGAAGAATAGCTCGTACGCCTATAAATTAGAGGGTGTAGATGAGAACTGGATATATATCGATGACAGGAATCATGTAAGTTATACCAATATTGAAGGTGGGTCCTACCGGTTTCGCGTCAAAGCGGCAAAT
>JADGDJ010000007.1:0-14967 GCA_016744925.1 Spirochaetaceae bacterium | reverse complement strand
ATTTACGGGTCACATCACCGCCTTGGGAAAGATGGTGGGCTTATCTGTCCTATATCTCATTTGTTTTAATCATCACCATATTTCTCCTCAGCTGGCGGCTGAGGAGAAATAGAAATGAGTTGGAAAGGCAGAATCTTTTTGTCGAGAAACTTGAAGAAAAAGTTCTGGAGAGGACTGTGGAGCTGAAACTAGTCAATAATAAGCTCGAGAGATTATCCAATATGGATGATCTTACATCGCTCTATAACAGACGATACTTTGAGAAAAAATACAACCTCGAGTGGAACAGGCTTCAGAGAGTCAAGTTGCCTTTGTCTGTCCTTATGTGCGATATCGACCATTTTAAATTCTACAATGATTATCACGGGCACCAGGCGGGAGACCGCTGTATTAAGCTTGTGGCGCGTATCATTACTGAGCACTGTGTTCGTCCCACAGACCTCGCTGTGCGTTATGGGGGAGAGGAATTTCTCATCATATTGCCTCAGACCGATCTGGATGGAGCCGTCAGTGTTGCTGAATCCATACGATTATCTTTGGAGAATGAAGCGGTCAATCATGGTTATTCTCCTGTTTCTCCTTTCGTGACGATCAGCATCGGAGTTGCTTCCATTATTCCGACAACAGATATTTCACCTAATCAACTGATTGTAGAAGCTGACAAAGCTCTCTATGTATCAAAAGACGGCGGTAGAAACCGCATAACAGTTTATAAAGATAATTGATAATAGAAATCTCAAAAATAAAAAAAAGGCAGTTCGGAGGAAATCTCCAACTGCCTTTAATATTATAAGCCTCCTCAGAGGCGAAACATGGGTAAGGTTTTTGTATTTTTCATAAAAATACCTCCCATTAGTTATTCCTTACACCCTATAATAATCCGTCATTATTTTCCACAAGTTTATATCTAATCTTGAATTATTTAATGCCATTCCAAATCTCAAATATTTAAGCCTGAAAATTACCTATAAAGAATTTGACAGATCTTGCGACATGAATTATTATAAGGTTAGTGCACACGTGTGCATCAATGTAAAGTGTTAGAATATAGGTATATAGGATAGGTGAACATTAACGTGTGCATAAGTTGTAAATCATGAAGGTAACGATTAAAGATATTGCGGCTGTAGCCGGCGTCAGTCACTCAACCGTGTCCAGAGCACTCAATGACAGTCCTCAAATCAGCAAACAGACAAAAGATAAAATTAAAGATATAGCACGCACTATGGATTTTGAATTCAATGCTGGAGCCAGAAGCCTCAGCGGAAGAAAAACAGGGAATATAGCTGTCGTCTACAAAGCCAGTTACGATCAGTTCGGATCATCTCTGTATATAAGTCAGCTATTTATCGAACTGCGTCATTTTCTTGAGCGAATGGATATGGATGCTATCCTGCTTGAAGCTTATCATCCTGAGACTGGAGCCAGTAATATCAGCCGTTTGCTGAATCAGCAGAAAATCGATGGCTTTTTAATCGTACATGACAATATTACCAGAAAAGATTACGACAGTATCAAGCGATCGTGCCTACCTGTGGTTCAACTGCACTTGCCCCCCATGTATTGTCATAAAGAGGAATTGGATTATTTTTTTACAGACCATTTCCTCGGTGGTTATCTGGCGACGGAACACCTGATAAAAAAAGGCTGCAGACGCATTTTAACTGTTTTGTCCAATGATTCCGATTCCGATGAATATGAACTGAGAACAGCAGGTTACCGACAGGCTCTTGAGGAACAGGGCATAAGATTCGAAGAAAAACTGATCATTCCTGTTGATTGTACATATTTGAAGGGTTACTACCTGTTCAACACAATACCGGAACTTATAGCCAATGTAGACGGGATATTTTTTCAAACTGATATTCAGGCTTTTGGATTTCTCACAGCAGCAAGAGAAAGGGGAATTAGAATTCCCGAGGATCTGAAGGTCGTTGGTTATGATGATGCTCCCATTTGCGAATCGACTATCCCCCAGCTAACGACTATACACCAACCGAGAAGAAAGTTGGCAGAGCTTGCCTGTGACCGGATCATCGATCTCATCAATAAAAGAAATAATGAATCACGGATTCAGGAAATTTTATTTCCGACTCTAGTTATCAGAGAATCAACTTAAAATTGGATAAAACTGCATTGGGCGGTTCTATATAGTAAAAAGTTTAAAGGAGAAAAAAGTGAAAAACTGGAAACTAACAGTATTACTATTGGTTGTTTTGTCGATCTTTGTCAGTTGCGCAAAGAAAGAAGAACCTAAAATGGAAGAGGAAACTAAATCTGTAGTGGATCCTTATGCTGAAGTTCGTGGCAAAATTGTAACAATGTCCGGACCATTCGTTGATAACGATGCCATTAAATTCGAACAGTCTGTAAAAGCGTTCGAAGACGAAACAGGTATCGATATTCAGTATGAAGGAACAAAAGAGTTTGAAGCTTCTATCGCGATTAGAATAGAAGGTGGAAATCCTCCTGATATCGTAGACTTTCCACAACCAGGACTTCTGAGTACTTTTGCAAAAAAAGGCTATGTTATAGACCTTAATACAACACTTGATATGGCCAAAGTGAAGTCAAATTATATTCAGAGCTGGTTGGATATGGCCACAATGGAAACACCTGATGGACCTATCATAGCTGGTCTCTGGAGCCGGGTTAACGGTAAATCTCTCGTATGGTACAACAAAAAGGATTTCGATGCTGCTGGATATAAAGTTCCCGTAACATGGGATGAACTGGTTGAATTGCAGAATATGATTATTGCCGATGGAGATACACCCTGGGCCATAGGGATTGAATCCGGTGCTGCAACAGGTTGGGCCGCGACTGATTGGGTTGAAGAGTTTATGCTTCGAACTACCAGTCTTGAAAATTATGATAAGTGGGTAGCTGGTGAATTGAAATTCAATTCTCCTGAAGTTCGCGGAGCAATTGAAGCAATGGCTGAAATCTGGTTTGCCGATGGTATGGTTTACGGTGGGCGAAAAGGGATCGCTACAACCGGATTTGGTGATGCTCCTAAAGTAATGTTTGAAGCTCCTCCAAAAGCATGGCTTCACAAACAGGGTAACTTTATCACAACATTTTTCCCCGACAATCTTGTCGCGGCAGAGGATTATGACTTTTTCTATCTTCCCGGGAAAGATCCCGCATACGGAAAACCTGTTCTCGTAGCCGGTGATATCTATGCCATGTTTGATGACAGACCGGAAGTGCGTATGACTATGCAGTTTTTTGCAACTGGTGCTTCCGTTGAAGGTTGGGTTAGAGCAGGTGGTATGATCTCTCCCCACAAGGACTCAAGTCTCGACTGGTATAGCAACGTCGTTGACAGAAAAGTTGCAGAAGTTATTCAGAATGCAACAAGTGTGCGCTTTGACGGTTCAGACCTGATGCCCGGTGCTGTCGGTGCAGGATCATTCTGGACAAACATGACTGGATATGTCGCAGGATCCATGACTCTCGATGAAGCTTTGAATGCCATTGATGCATCTTGGCCTGAATAATACTTAATTAAAGCAGGAGTGATTTCTTTTAAGCACTCCTGCTTTTTGCATTATGGGTATCGGGAAATAACAACTAAAAAAGGAGGCGTACATGAGCCAGGAAAGTGTTGGGGTGAAGAAGTATCTTATCACAATAATTCTCATATTTATCACTGTGTTCATTCTTGTAGGTGGATTCATATTTTTGCAGAGAATCCAGGATTTTAAAGTTTTAATGACATTTTTTGCAGTTCTCTGGGGGTTGGGTTCTGTCGCACTACTATTTTATGTTCTCAATTCTGTAGCAGAAATTTTCCCTCGCAAAATTAGAGGAGTCGCTGTAGCATTCGTTTTTGCCGGACCGGCTGTTATTCTATTATTCTGGGCTCTATTATTACCGACACTCAGGTCTTTGCGGTTGAGCTTTTTAGATGCTACAGGCACAAAGTTTGTTTTTCTCGATAATTATAAATTTGCCTTTACAGACCCTATTATGGTTGAGAGTTTTCGAAATAACCTTCTGTGGATGTTTTTCGGTACCTTAACCTGTGTGGTTCTTGGTTTACTCATTGCCGTTCTTGCCGATAAAAGCAAATATGAAAAAGTTGTTAAATCTTTTATTTTTATGCCTATGGCCATCTCATTTGTCGGTGCCGGGGTTATCTGGAAGTTCATATATGCCTACAAAGGCGAAGGGATCAACATTTCAGAAATCGGTTTGTTGAATGCTATTTTTACTTCATTTGGAGGAGAAGCTCAAGCGTGGTTATTGATACCATTCTGGAACAATTTTTTTCTGATCATTATCATGGTCTGGCTTCAGACAGGTTATGCTATGGTTATAATCTCTTCGGCAATTAAATCAATTCCTGAGTCGATTAATGAAGCGGCCAGAGTGGATGGGGCCAATGCCGTGACTATTTTTTACAAAGTTACAATCCCCTACATCATGCCGACCATCATAACCGTGACGACTACAATACTCATCTTCAGTTTGAAGTTATTTGATATAGTACGCGTAATGACCGGCGGTAATTATGGAACAAATGTCATTGCCAATGAATTTTATTTACGACAATTTACCTATGGTAATTCAGGACAGGCTTCGGCAATTGCAATCGTCTTACTGATTGTCATCGTTCCGGTTCTGGCATACAACCTCCGTGAATTTATGGGAAGGAAGGTCTTAAAATGAGTCTGAAGAAAAAAGATAAAAAGATATCATGGGGACAGTTTTTTATTGGATTGACTCTATTGCTAATCGTACTTATGTGGACAATTCCCACTTTTGGAATATTCGTAACATCATTTAGAGACTCAAGGGATATTTACGGCTCCGGGTGGTGGACTGTGCTCCCCCATAAAGAGATGGTAAAAACCGATGAATTTAAATTGCCGGCAGATACAGATCCGAATAGTCTCATTACAATTGAAGGAATAACCGCTTCATTTGATGAGTGGAGGGAGGGGATTTTAGTCACAGAAGATCGACAATTGCGATGGTATGGTAATAAGCGATCTCGTGTAATTGAGGCTTTTGAAGAAAAATGGATCGGCTTTGGAGCTAATTTGACAATGTCCAATTATCGCGATGTTCTTTCTGCCGGGAATGTCACTTATGTAGATGCTAATGGGAACACTATTTCCAGACAGGGAAGCAATTTTGGTGATGCGGTTCTCAACTCCCTTGCTGTAACCATTCCCGCAACAATAATCCCGATTTTAATAGCGGCTTTTGCCGCTTATGCATTTGCATGGATGGAATTTCCCGGCCGTAGACCTATGTTCATAATGATTGTGGCACTTTTGGTTGTTCCTCTCCAGATTGCCCTAATTCCTATTCTTCGGGATTTTACAAACTGGGGATTATATGGGACTTTTGTAAGCATGTGGCTGGCTCATACGAGTTTTGGGCTGCCTCTTGCAATATATCTGCTGTACAACTACATCAGTACATTGCCAAGAGATATCTTTGAATCGGCTTATCTCGATGGTGCCACTCCTTTTGTTACCTTTGTACGATTGGTTCTTCCTCTTTCTATTCCGGCACTTGCCAGCTTTTCTATTTTTCAGTTTCTCTGGGTTTGGAATGATTATCTTGTGGCTCTTATTTTCCTCGGAGATCGCAATAGGGTTGTCACCAGTGCTCTTGCCGCTCTGGTAGGTGAAAAAGGACAAGATTGGCATCTACTGACATCAGGAGCCTTTCTAAGCATGATTCTTCCTCTTGCTGTATTTTTTGGGTTGCAACGATTCTTTGTCAGGGGATTAATGGCGGGTTCCATTAAGGGATGATTGATTATCTTTTTGCAAACAATGAAATCAAAGGCTGGATTTTTGATCTCGACGGTGTCATTACCGATACGGCGCGATATCACTATCTGGCCTGGAAGAAGTTAGCTGATGAGGAAAATCTCATATTTGATGAAAAAATTAATGAAAAACTTCGGGGAATCTCCCGGAGAGCATCATTGGAGATCATTCTCCGTGGAAAGACATTTCCCGAAGATAAAATAGAACAGATGATGGCGAGAAAGAACTCCTATTACTGTGAGTTTCTCAATGAATTATCCGAAGAGAATATATTGCCGGGAATAATGCCTCTACTGAATAACCTGAAATTCCTGGGGATCAAAATGGCCATTGGATCAGCCAGTCGAAACACGGAATTCATATTGGAGCATCTGGGGATCGGACATTATTTTGACGGCGTAGCCAGCGGATCATTTGTAGTCAGAGCAAAACCGGCACCGGATGTGTTTATTCACGCCGCCGGTCAACTGGGGCTTCCTGTCGCGGATTGTGTCGTTGTGGAGGATGCTGAAGCCGGTGTGAACGGAGCTAAAGGAGCCGGTTTCAGGACAATTGGAATCGGTCCGGCTGATAGAGTCGGTCAAGCAGACCTGCGTCTCGACTCGACAGAGAATTTAAAAGATCTGATATCGTAAAATTGTTAGTTAAATAATACCTTAAGAGGCTGTAGGGAAATGAATTCCGAACAGCTTTTTTATTTCTTCAGGATCCATTGTTGAGGATATTTTCCCTCTGGACCGGTAAGAAGGGATCCATCCGGATAGTGAACCGATACTGTGCAGGTTTTATTCTCTTCACCGGTGAAATCTAAATTGATATAGTGGAGGGTCTTTTCCCCATATTGATAGCCGTATATACTGTTGTATCCCGAATAGGATTCCACTTCCGGCAGCTGAAAATAACTCCTGCCCTCGGGAGGGGCTCCATTGAGTGGATTGTTTGTCTGATCAATATAGTGTTGGGGATTCCAACTTCTAACTGTTGCTCCGACAGTAAATTTTTCACTATTTGATTGTCCCACCCATTGGGATTTCACAATCCGGTCTTGATGTTCCAGTAAACTCTCAATTCTCATACTGGCTCCACCGCCTCCGGTACAAAAATAGTGTACGGGATCTCCCGAAGGGTTGTCATCTCTGTTATAAAGAAGACCGGTCTCACCATATTGGTATATCCAGTGTTCGTAGTTGTGAGAGTGTCCGAAAAAGAGAGCGTCCACTCCATATTCATCAGCCAAAGGGCTCAGCCATTTCTGTAGATCCCAATTCATCGATGCTGAACCGGAGGATAAGAGGACGTCGTGTACAAAGACAAATATCCATCTGTCTCCCTTTGAGACGGCTTCTTTAAGACTCTGTTCGAACCAGAGTTTTTGTTCCCGGGAAACATTACTATTCTCTATATGGACATCGAGAAAAAACAGACTGGCATTTTTATAGTGGAGTGAATGGTATAATTCAGTTTCTGAAGGGTAGTCGTAAGGGAAAATTCTTCTAAAATTCTCCTTACCTTTTGTGTAATAATCATGATTTCCCGCAGCGGCCATAAAGGGAATCTCAGCAGCGTATTCTTCAATATTATCAAGAGTCTGAGCCTGAAAATAATTCATCCCTCCACTTTCTGATACATCTCCCACCTGGGCAATTAAATCGGGATTTTCCCGGATGAGAGCTTCGGTCATTAATTTATTTGAAATTCTCGATTCTTTTTTAAAGGGTTGAAGATCGCCGATTACGGTGATCTTGTAATCTTCTCCCTTCGATCCGGCTGTTCGAAAAGTGTTAAACTCTTCATCGATAAAATAGACATATTCGGTTCCCGGTTTCAGTCCCGCCAGAGAGATCGTGTGAAGCTTCTGTGAGGGGATGTCATCAATCATCTCAATAAGATTTTCTCTATCAGTTCCGTAAAAAAACCGGGGTTTCTCTTTTTGCCCGGTCAACCAGGTTATATCCATAGATGTAGAAGGATTACCGCTGATTGTGAGCCAGGGACCGAGATCTCTGGTATTCGTCTGACTTATATCGGGAAAACTTCCACAGGACATGATGAGAAATACAGCTGTACATAAACTCAATTTATATATAAACATAGTAGAACAAAGTATATCACAATCCCGGAGAAAAAATGAGTAGAATAGGAATTGGACTCGATTTCGGTACATCCAATACGACAGCAGCCATTTATGATGGAAGCGACATTCACTACATCAAACTGGACCCCTTTACCGGGTCTGGAATCATCATGCCAACAGCTTTGTATCTCGATAGAGAATTTACCCCTACAGTGGGCAGCGAAGCTCTCTCCCGATGTCTTCATGACAATACGGGCCGCAAGATTGTGATGACAGATAAAGAAGTCGGCTGTGTCACTGTACATATGGGTGAGATGGATCGTGACTATTTTATTGAGAGAGACAGGTCTTTTACAACAGTGGTTACCGGAAAAGTCGATTCGGCTCTTCCGGGAAGATTATTCCGTTCCATGAAGAGTTACCTGGGAGACCGGGGGAATCCCCAGTTTGATGTTTTTGGAAAAAAGTTTCGCATTGAAGCCATTTTGACAGTTCTTCTCCGTTACATTCACAATCAGATTCGTATAGAGACGGGAGATCTTCGCATTCACCTCAAAGTGGGACGTCCTGTGCTGTACAGCGGAACAGATTCAGACCCCAATACGATTGCTCTCGAGAGGATGGCAAAAACATGCGCCAATGCAGGCATGGACAATGTCTCTTTTACTATGGAACCCGAAGCGGCTGCTGTTAGTTACCTTCATTCTCATCGAGAGTCCATTGAAGAAAATGTTTTGGTTTTTGATTTCGGCGGTGGGACTCTGGATCTCTGCATTTTAAAAAAACAGAATGAATCCTATAAGGTTCTATCAGTTTCCGGTATAGCCCGGGCTGGCGATTATATTGATAGAATGATTTATATAAAAAAACTTTTCCCACTTCTCGGTAAAGGTCTTCACCAGGACTTTGATTTCCATTTTTCTGAATTTGAAGATAATCTTCTCAACTGGCAGAGTACCTATCTTCTCAATCAGGCTGTATATATTGAACAAGTTAATAACCTGATCAAATTCGGAGGTGAAGCGGAGATTATAGGGGGACGACTAAAAAGTCTGATAAGGAAAAATGCATCATTCCTTCTGATCGAATCGATCGAGCAGGCAAAAATCGAATTATCAACAGGGGATAAAACAGAAATTACTCTAGAGGAAATAGATCTGAAAATAGAGTTCACAAGAGATGAAATGGAGGATATCCTCTCTCCTATGCTTTCCGATATAGATCGTGTTGTCCATGAGGCTCTTACCCGTGCTGAATTGGATAAATCTCAGATCAGCAGAGTCCTCTGTACCGGTGGGTCTTCAAAAATTCCGGCGATCCGTGAGCATCTGTCCCTTATTTTCGGAGATAAAATAGAGCAATGGGACTCATTTCGTGGAATTGCCGCCGGTCTGGCTGTAGCAGGGTTTCGGGAAGAGACAATTTAAGGATTGTGGATGAAATCCTTACTGTTTCCGAGAAATATCGATTCGATTTTATGAAATTGTCCTAGAGAGGTGAACTCCACCCGCCAGATTTCTCCGTTGTTGGGAAAATCTTTGGGATAAGAGGGGAGTGTATTTTCCAGAACAGCCTGTATGAGTCGGAATGAAACAGCATGAGTGACGATCAGTATATTGTCGTCCGATTGCTGTGATTCCAGTTCTTTAAAGAACGACTGTATCCTATCGGCTATCATGGAGTAAGATTCTCCTCCACCTTCCGGCACCCAGTTCCACCTTTTAAGGGGATCGGCTTCATAATTTTTCATCTTTTTGACCTGATCGTAGTTCATTCCACTGTATATTCCCTGTTCCTGCTCGATGATCCTCGGTTCTTCTTTTCTTTTCAGATTATAAACAGATTCAAAAGATTCTGCCGTCTGTTTTGCTCTGATGAGAGGAGACGATATAATGCGGTCAATCGGGACAATCTTTTTAAGTTCCCCCGCGATCAGGTCGGCATCATCCTTGCCTGCTTTTGTCAGGGGGTATGGCTGTCTGCTGGCCAATATTCTTGCGCTGTTCGCTTCGCTTTCTGCGTGTCTGATAAAATATAAAGTACTCATAATATCTTAAGAAGATATAACAAAGGGATAATTCAATCCAGCCTTTCCGGTATATACTTATTTGAGTTTTTTTCCCGTTCAGTATAAAATTAAAAACAAGGAACAAAATGAATAGTATAGATCCGGATCTCTTTGATTTCGCTACAGCCACATTCTCTATAAAACGCAAGGGCTCATCCAACTCTTATGAACTCTATATTGTCGATTGCAATCTTATGTTTACTGAACTGACAGCTCTTGAATCTGATAGCACATGTGATGTTCTATATAAGGCATTTGATGCCGATAGTGATTATCCCGAAGAGTTGTATTCACTGTCGAAGAAAAGACTAAAAGGTGATCTCCTTCTACGATATATAACCACTTCCAACTGCCTTTATTCCAGAATCCGGCCGGATAAAGAAGGATTACTTCATCTGGTTTGCAGCAATTATACTGAAATCCAGAATCGACTGGATTCTTACAATATGCAGCAGATTGGTTATCGAAAATATATTGAAAATTTTCATGGAATGGCTTTTCAGAGAATGATGAAGCCCGAAGTCAGATCTGTTTTTACAGCAGGGGCATATGAAGCAATAACCGGGTATGGCAGTGAGCAGGCAAAAGATTTAATGACGTGGATGGAAATTATTCATCCGGAAGACCTTGAAAGAGTTCGCAATTCCGGATTGGAGCTCTATGACAAGTCCGGCCTCATTATGGAACTGGAATATAGAATCATCAGGAAAGACGGTAAAATCCGGTGGATACACAGTTATGATAACCACTTTGTATCGCAGGATGGCAATATGGAGATGGTTCAGGGTCTAATTGTCGATATTACGGAACAAAAAAATCAGGAATTGGAACTTACAAAAGCCAATGATATAATCGTGGATCAGAATAAAAAACTTGAAGAGATGACCATGACCGATCATCTGACGGGGCTATCCAACAGAAGGGCTATGCAGCAGTTTTTCAAATATCTTATGGAAGATTTTATCCGGACAAAAGAGTCTTTTTGTATTTTAATGCTTGATCTGGATAATTTTAAGGCCATTAATGACAGATTTGGGCACGACGGAGGAGACGCTGTTTTATGTGGTATTTCTCGGGTTTTTCAAGATTCTCTTCGGAAAATCGATTTCAAATCTCGCTGGGGAGGTGAGGAATTTCTCATTTTGCTCCCTCGAACAGGCCTCGAGGCGGGTAGATCTATTGCGGATAAACTTTTGGAAAAGGTCCGGTCGTCGGTTTTTGAACATAATAATATAGATATGAAGATCTCATTTTCTGGTGGACTTGCCGTTTATAACCGGAAGATATCGATGGAAACTCTTATAAAAGAGGCAGATGAGGCTCTCTACGAAGCTAAAGAATCAGGAAAGAATAAAATCTGTACTGTTTAATTATAAATCATGGTAGGATAGTTAAATATTTTATCACTAAGGGGATTTATAATGGACAGAAAAATTTTTGACCAGATTCTGAAAGAAACTGAAAATGCAGTAAATAATTTTAAGATTGAAGATTGGAAAAGTCGTGGACTTTTTCAGCGTTTCAATGAATTATATAAGATGATTGATGGCTATTCTGTGAAGGAAGAACAAAAAGTCTATCTTTTCAGAAAGGGCATTCTACTTCTCGCTATTGAATCAGTACACGATATATTTCCGGCAGAGGACTATTTCAGAAAAAACCCAGAAGAGAGATTTCTTGTTTTCAGGACACCCGGCCAGGAAAAGAATGAAGGACAGATAGATGAGTGGGTTACACTTGAAAAAGAGAACTGGGCACGGCAGGGCGAAGTCGGCGGAGAGGAAGCGACGCTTAAAGGCGGTCGATACTGGAATTAGTAAGTATAAAAAGATAAATATTCTATTTATTGCTTTTTTTTCAATGTCAATTGTACTTACAATATTAAAAAAAAGCGAAAGGGCTCCTGTCCCTTCGCTTTTGTTTTTGTTCTTATTTTTGATATTGTTAGTTATTGGGGAAAGAAGAAATACAAAAATCATCCAGGTTTCCCTTCTTTTCCTTATTTCATTCTTTGTTATTTCTACGAATACCATCATTTATCAGGTGGGATATATTCTTTACATTTTTGTGTACTTTTTAACTCATAAGTACCAATTAGTCCGTTCAAAATACATTCTTGTAAATGGGGTAATAATAATATTTCTTATCACAGCTATTATACTCAGTACTGTATTTGTACCTTTAGATGAAGCTTATGTGATTGATGATATTACAATCTGGCATATTTTTGATCAGATCAATTTTCTAATTACAATCTTACTTCTTATATACATTGTCTTTGAAGACGATATCAAACGGTTGACATTAGAAAACAAAAAACTTAATACGCAGATCGAAAAAAGTAAAGTCTTTGTCAATCTTGGTGAAAATATTGCCGGGCTCGTCCATAACCTCAATGGTGACATCGGCTTAATTTCCATGTCTATATCATTACTGGATGATGAGATTGAGCATCCTGCCATTCAATATGTTAAGGACGGGAACAGAAGGTTACAGAATAAAGTCAGAAATATTCTGACACTAGCTAAATATTCCCAGATTGATGAAAATATAGAATTCAGTATTAATGCACTGCTTCACAGTCTTGTCGAAGTTTACAGCATTGATAAGGAATTCAAAAGAATCAAAGTTGAAAAAGATTTTCAAAATGAGGTCATGTTTTTCGGGAACGCATCGGAAATAGCTCAGGTCTTTGAAAATCTTATTAAAAATGCTTATGAATCTCTTATCGAGAAATGGACTTCAATGAGGATATTGGAAAAGGGAGGATATACACCTCTTTTAACCATATCAATAATCGGGGATCACCATTCAAGCAGAATCATTTTTTCTGACAACGGTCCTGGAATTAAGGCTTGTCTCGACAGGGACTGTTCAGGAGATTGTTCTCAATGCGATGTCTTTCAGGCAGGGAAAACTACTAAAGTTAATGGGCATGGTTTGGGGTTGATCTCTGTATTAAGAACCCTTAAAAAATATGAAGGTGAGTTAAAAATATCAAGTTCAGTCGATGGAAGTGAGCTCATTGTAGTCCTCCCTCGAAGCTGATCAATCCCTGTGTACTAAAAAACCCTGTAATTCGTCATCGGCGACTCTTTTAAAACGATTCAGCTCATCATCATTCAAATTGATAAATTCTCCGAAAGTCGTTGTTTTGTCTGTGTTGATGTCGTTGATATTGTCGCAGTAGGTTGTCTGATAAAACGCTAGTTTTTTGCCCGGATCTATCCCTATCTCCACAAGCCTTTTGGCTCCCTCTCTTATGAGTTTTAATTTGTTTATCAAATCCTCATCGGAAGAAATATTCCACACACCGAACAATATGGGTTTTTTAAGATTTTTCATATCACCGATAAACTCTCCGCGGAGCAGATCATCCCGCTCTTTTTTCAGGTAGTAGACAAAGTCGAAATGCTCAGCCAGTTTCCTGTCTGTGACCAGGAAATTCCCCGTTTTAGGATCGAGAGTGAATATCATAATATTTCCGATGGCCTGACCATAACTTTTAAAGAATTCTCCCTTGTACTTTTCAGTGTCCACATTTTTTTCGAGGTCGATCATAATCTCTCTAATTTTCAAACATAAGTCGTACATCCATTCTTTTATTATTGGTTGGTCCGAACGGTAGGTCTCTATGGTCTCCTTGAGCTTTTCTTCTGATTCGTAACCCTGAAGATAGATAAGGGTGTTTCTGTAGACATCTCTCATGTTGTGAAATTTGCTGAACTGCATAATCAGATCAAAAAGGAAAATTTCCATGTTTCTCATCAACCATATTTTGGATATAACTACATTGGCGGGAGTTCTCCCTGTGAGCCGGATCCCCTCTCTTAAGTCTTTGAATTCAAAATATCGCCTTTCCAGGCTGAGGAACCATTTTTCTTTTTCCTTCTGTTTTTTCTTGAAGCGGAATGTCCAGTAGGTTCCCTCTCCTACGATACTGTTGACAGTAATATTCTCCAGGCCGATTGTCGTGAATATCTGGACAGTTCCCAATCCTTCGCCTTTCTTCCGTTCTTTGGTTGTTTTTCCTACAAAGGCAGGATACCCCCCGGCATCTTTATTCATAAGTTCCGGGTGGATTCCCACGCCGTTGTCACCGGCTGAAAGGTAGACGTATTCCTCATCCTGTGTTAATTCCAGGGTAATGATTCCTCTATCACCTTTCTCTTTGATAGCTTCTATTGAGTTGGAGATAAGATTGATAATGGCACGGCTTATATTGACATAGGAACCTTTGATTGATGAAATGCGCGACTCCATATGAAATTTTATTTCACAGTCTCTAAAGGATGTATCGATAAAGGGGATAATCCTCTCTACGATAAGATCCTTAAGATCAACTTCGTGTATAGTTTCTATGCTGTCTCTGAATGAGTTGAGAATATTGATCAGACCAGTGGTTTCCCTGTTTATATCCTCTATGATTCTTCCGCAGTTTTCCAGTGCCAGTTTTTCCACCATAGATGAGAGAAGACGCACAACTTTACGGGCATCATGCCTTGTGTTCCCAATCTCTTCCTGGGCAGATTTCCCCCGTATTTTTTCGGTGCTTCTATTTTTTATGATGTGGCCTTTTGTGGAGCTGAAGTAATGATATATCAAATTACGGTAGACAATAGATTCATCAGATTCAAATCCCATACTGGAGAAAAAGTCCATTGTGTCTTGTTGTTTTTCCCATACATAGAGGTTTATTTTAGATCCTGTGGGGATATTTTCCGCCAGGTATTCTATGAGAAGCGTTCCTATTCCCAGACCTCTTCCGAAAGGGCTGGTAATCACCTTGTAAATAAGGAAATCATTCTGCCCTCTGTCGGAATAGACGAGGATATACCCCAACATTTCACCTTCTTCGATAAAGACAAAACTGTGCTCATAGTCTTTATGCAAATTAGGGTTTTTCACAAAAGGAGAAGGGATAATAAAGGTATCGATGTTTAAGAGAGGATTGTGTAGAATCCTCCTTTCCAGCTCGGGAGTTAAAGGATGAATTGAATTTGATGTAACTGAAACCATAAAATCATTAT
>JADGDJ010000163.1 GCA_016744925.1 Spirochaetaceae bacterium | reverse complement strand
GGATACCATATATTTCGTCCGACTAATCCCGGAGTGGCCTCATAGGTAGTTTCAAAAGCATTCCCTTCTTCACTCCCCTGAGTAACAGTAACAACCTCTTCAGCCTCTTCTGTTGAACTCTCCTGGTTGACGGGACGACTCTCATTGCTGCTTTCTTCAGAACTGATTTGTGAATCACCGCTATCACCATTTTCCTCATCAGAAACTGGTCTTTCTACAGCATTTTCACTTTGCTTTTCATCGACCTGAACAGTTTCCTGAGGATCTCCCGTTTTAATTTCTTCAGTAGTTGATTCGATATTATCTTCTGTGGTGCTGCTCTGTTCCTCTTCGGTACTTTCCGGAGCTTTAGGCATTGTATCAGTCACTTCATCAGGAGCATCTGCCCGTCCCAGTTTCACCAAAACCGGTCCGCGGTATTCCTCAACATCTTCAAAAAAAAGAAAGTGGGAAAGCAAAAATCCACCTAGTATAAATAGATGAATGGCAATGGCAACGGCCAGGGCTGTCAAATCCCTTTTCCGCTGCTCTTTATGGGCAACCGATATCATCAGTCATCGACCTCTGCCTGAAGTGTTATAAGATTTACAGCTGCATAACCATTATTTCTGAGGATATCGAGTATGGAAATTATCATCTGATAGGGAATCTCTTTTGCCGATTCCAGGACAACATTCTCCCCTTCATCAGTTGGGTCGAATTCAAAGGCCGCCACAGCTTCGCCAAGGGTTTCCATATTGTAGGCTTTCTCATTGAGATAAACGGTCTCTCTGTTCTCGACTGTAATCACCAGTTCTGTAATGGCAACAGATGTGGTGCTTGTAGACTCGGGAAGTTCCAGCTCGATACCCGGAGAGGTATTAAAAACACTGGAGACCATAAAAAACACAACCAGCTGAAACACAATATCAATTAAAGGAGTCAGATCAACCAGAACCTGCGGCTTCAACCGCCTCTGAAATTTCATATATTACTCCGCCGTATCGTTCTCAATTATTTCATCATCATTGAGCAGGATGATCATATCATTTACCTGGGATTCCATTTTAATAAGAATCTTACCCACCTTATCCACAAGATAATTGTAGAAAATAACCGCGGGAATCGAGACAATGATCCCTGCTGCCGTGGTTATCAACGCCTCGGAAATCCCTCTGGCAAGAACTGATGGATCACTGACGGCACCGAAGCTACCAAGAACTCCAAAAGCCTTAATATTTCCGGTAACAGTCCCCAACAAACCCAAAAGAGGGCTGATATGAGCAATTGATCCGAGAAATGAGAGAAACCTCTCCAGATGGGGAATCTCCTGATTGGCCGCTTCCTGAAGGACCTCTTTTTGAATGTGTTTAGGATAATTTCTATGTTCAATTCCCGTTTTCATCAACCTGGTAAAAGGGGACACTGTACTCTCGCAGATAAAAAGAGCTTCATCGTAGTGTTTCTTTTCCACAGTCGCTTTAATTCTATTGAAGAGTTTGTCTTCATCAACTCGGGTTTTTTTGAAATAGAGTAGTCTCTCAATAATAATTGCCGCTCCCGCAAAAGAGAGTAAAATTATAATCCAGAGGATGAATCCACCTTTGAGTAATATATCCACCATGAAAAAATCTCCTTAATATCATTTCTATTCAATGTGCATTTGAAGCAACATTTGCCCACCAATGCCTAATCCATCAATTCTGGCAAATTCAGATTTTCAATACCGTCAATCTGCACCAATTGAACAAAAGCTCCCGGGAACTGGCCTTCAAGTGTAATGACGAATTTTTCTGACCCCGTATCCATTACGGATATATGGAAATCACCATCATCACTAAACCATGGGAAAAATGCCGCTACATGTCTATACTGCCTCAATATAGGAGCAGTTCCATACTCTGTATTGATCGCTCCCAGATAGAAAGAACCGGGATTCCTGACAGCCTGTAAATAGAGCACTGCAGAAAGGTCATCAATGGAATACCCTATATCTTCAACATAGTTAAAATAAGGTGTCTCATTGACATCAAAATCTCTCAACTCACTCTGAATTCCTGTCCTCTTCTCATACAATTGCGAAGCAATATTTCTGATCCAATCAAGTCCGAAATAGGGATCGCGATCCAGGTAATTGTTATTCCATGGATTGTCATTTTCATTCTCATCACGATGTTCTATTTTTAAAGATTCCAGATCCATATAAGGACCGTAGAGATCCACAGCCCCAGGATAGGCGGAATAAATTCCATCTCCGATCCATTTGGTAAATCCTGAACAATTCAAACCGATGAGATCATGTTGACGAGTTTCACTTTCTATAAAAACAAAATCACCAAAACGGTTCTGCGCACCATCATCAACTTCGCTAATATTTTCAAGATGAGGCCTGATATCATTCACCATATTCTCAATCATATCCCATTCCGGCCAGGAAACATCTGTAAAAAGAGAATTCCAATCGATACTGTCCTCTGTCAAATTGAGTAATATAGAAAAGGGAGAAACGAGAATTCTCTTAAAATCGACAGGGATAAGAATGCTTTCATAAATTCTGGAACCGAAAAGATAAACATCCATCCTGGTTCTGTTCCCTACAGGAAACAACCTCAGATATGAACCCTCATCATTTTGTAAAAAAATCTTCACTTGAATAAAATTCCCTGAGAGGATATCTCTTTTGATGATATAACTGCCTCTACCCCAGACGGGAAAGGAATAATTGTATTCATTGAGAAAAAGCATGTAGAAGTGTTCTGCTGTTTTACGAACTTCAAACTTAACAGGAACTTCTGTACCGGATTGTTTATAGATTTTTTTTGGAGTGTTGAGAACTGTTAGAAAAGGAGCGAAGATAGTATCACTCAGCTTCTGCCTAACTTCGTAGTTTTCAAAATATGAAGCCTTTTCAAGCATCTGATATGTGCTTTCGATATTGCTCTGTCCCGATAGAGACAGAGCAATTGTAAAATACATAAGAAAGGCAGTCAGAGATGAAATAATATTGTGGCGACCTTTCACTGGTGTCTCCTTAGGTTACATTTGAGCTCATTCCCCAGACAGCCTGGGCGAACAACAAGCTCTGCTTACGACCAGCCTCTACACAATGTGTCTGCTGTACGACTCATTGGCGAGCTGGTTTATTCACCGCGAAGCCTATCGTTCTTTTAATTCAACAGTAAAGGGGATCTTGTTAAAACCGAATTCTTTTTTAATCTGGTTTTTAATGTAACGAACATAAGAGGACGGGAAGTTCTTCTCTCTGTTAACAAAGAGTATAAATTCCACGGGATCACTTGAAACCTGTGTGATATAACGTATCTTGAAGGACTTACTCTTTACGAGGGGTATTGCCTGATAGTCAACCCATTCAGCCAGAGCATCGTTCAGCAAGGATGTCTCAACCCTTTTCTGAAGCTGATCCCTGATAAGAAGCGCCATATTGAGCAGATCTTTAAGTCCCTCTTCTTTTAAAGCCGATATGGGAATGATTGGTGAAAAATCCAATATCGGAAAAAGAAAACGCATCCTGTCTTCAACAGCTTTAAACTCGTTCTTTACATCTTTCTTCAAATCCCATTTATTAAGTACAAGGATAACACCTTTCCCTTTTTTTACAATCTGATGGGCGATTTTTTTATCCTGCTCGGATAATCCCTCTTCCCCATCGATCATAAGAAAGACGACATCTGACTGATTGATACTCTTAATAGCCCGGTTGACCGAGTAGTATTCAACATCCTGGACAACTCTTTTTTTCTTTCTGATACCAGCCGTATCAAGAACCCTGAAACTTTGTCCTTTATACTCAAAATGACCTTTAACAACATCTCTTGTTGTACCTGCGATAGGGGAAACAATCGAATCCTGTTTTCCTGTAAGGGCATTGGTCAATGTTGACTTTCCTGCATTGGGTTTCCCCAAAATAGCGATTCTGAGATCGGGATCCGGATCCTGTCTCTCTTTGAGATTATCAAAATCTATCATGGAGAGGATTTGAGTTTCCATCTCCTGAATATTTCGACCATGGGTCGCTGAAATACCGATGACATGTTCAAAACCGAGAGTGTACAAATTGTAGATCTCAGGTTCTTTCTCTACAAAGTCAACCTTATTGGCTATGAGCAGAGTCTTATCCATATATGGTCTCAAGTGTTCAATAAAAGCTTCGTCTTCACCTGAAATTTCATTCACGTCAAGTAAAAACATGATTAGGTCGGCATCACTGAGAGCTCCGACACTTTTTTCAGCAACCAGTTCATCAAACTGATCATCCCGCTCGACTTTATATCCACCAGTATCAACGAGAATAACTTCTCTACCGGCTATAATAGCTTTTTCAACTATCACATCTCTTGTGACCCCTGGCATAGGGTCAGTAATAGCTCTTCGCTTTTTAAGAATTCTGTTAAACAATGTGGACTTTCCCACATTGGGTCTACCGACAATGACAATCCTCGGTAGGATTTTACTAGTATTTGACGATGTCAAAATTTTCCTCCATCCAGTTTTTCACATATTGATCAATATCACCGAATGATTTCATTGACATTATAGTTCCAACCAGTTCCTCCGCATCTGTCATAGAAACAGAGCGGATAATTCTTTTAATTTCAGGTATGCTAATGGCACTCATACTGTAAGCATCCAGTCCGAGCCCCAAAAGAATGACAGAGGAGTATACATCTCCAGCCATCTCCCCACACATACTCACGGACAATCCCTGGGCATGCGCATTGTCAATCACCATCCTGATCAGCCGTAAAACACCTGGATGAAAAGGTTCGTATAAATCGGCAATTTTCTCATTACCCCGATCAACTGCGATAGTATACTGGATCAAGTCATTTGTTCCTATAGAGAAGAAGTCCACTTTCTTCGCTAATATGTCGGAAGTCAGGGCTGCTGAAGGGACTTCGATCATAATACCTACGGGAATCTTCTCTATATAATTTATATTTTCAGATTTGAGCTCTCTTTTTGTCTCATCCAGAATATCGAGAGCCTTGTCCAGCTCTTCAACTCCCGAGATCATGGGAAACATAATTTTGAGGCTACCAAAAACAGAAGCTCTCAATAGGGCTCTCAATTGCTGCTTGAAAAATGCTTTCTCTTCAATACAAAACCTTATGGCTCTCCACCCGAGAAGCGGATTATTTTCGGGTAAACTATTGATGGAGGGTATAAATTTATCACCACCCACATCGAGAGTCCTAATGGTTACAGGTTTACCATCCATAGCCTCAAGAACAGTCTTGTAGGCATGAAACTGCTCATCTTCAGTGGGAATTTTTCCAGGTTGCATAAAGAGGAACTCACTTCTATATAAACCAATTCCATCAGCACCATGAACAAGAACCGAATCAACTTCTTCGGGGATCTCAATATTGGCATTCAGCTTGATGAGCTTGCCGTCTCTCGTTTCGGCGGCAAGCTGATTCATATTGAGGAGTTCGCTCTCCCGTTTCTGATAGTCGAGAAGCATTTTCTCATAGAGATTCTTAGTTTCAGCATCTGGATTGATGATGACTTTACCATGATGACCATCAACAATAATCAGATCATTGGTATTGATGTGTTTCGTAAGATTTCGAAGTCCCAGAACAGCGGGGATCTCAAATGATTTTGCAAGTATAGCGGTGTGAGAAGTTCGCCCTCCACTATCGAGAGCTATCCCCTTTACCATCCGCTTATTCATTATAAGGGTATCGGAGGGCATCAGGTTTTGAGAGACAATGATAACCTCAGAATTGATGTCGGCGAGAGAAAGTCTCTCTCTGAACATAAGGTGATTTATAACCCGTTTCGCGACATCATAAATATCAACTGAACGCTCTTTTAGATAAATATCATTTGAGGCATTGAGCTTATCAACAAGATCTTCAATAACAGCTTTTAAAGCAGCTTCTACATTGACTGTCTCAGTCCTCATCCGCTGATAAACCTGTTCTGTAAACATAGAATCGCTAAGCATGAGAAGGTGGGAGTCCAGGATTCTGCTATTCTCTTCTTCCATCTCTCTAGATAACTGTTCTTTGAGATCGGTCAGATCGGTGGTGGCTTTATCTACAGCCTCCTGATAGCGTTTTATCTCTGTTTCAAACGAGTCTTTGTCTATTGTATATTTAGGAACGGCCATACTGTCTTCCAAATAGAGGAAAACTCGCCCTATGGCAATGCCTGGTGAAGCTGAAATTCCGTGAAATTCTTTCATTTTATTACAATCATACGCAACTTTATAACAACTGTCAAATACGTGATGCGAGACTCGCAGCAATGGGCAATAAATAGGTATAAGCGAAGCTTGCAGGAGCAAATTCAAACTCCCATTTTTCAGAGTAAACTATTATTAATATCAAGTCTCACATTTTACTTTTAAATGCCGATAAAAATATCGAGTGTATGAACAAAATTAATAATCAGGAATCCCCTGCGAAAAAATCACCTAAAAGAAAATCAGCTCCTCGAAAAAAAGCAATGCGGGAGAATAAATATACAGGACCAGCCAATAGGACATCAGATGAAATCAGGAAAAAAAGACCTGAAAAACGAAACAGATCTCTTGTCCCACTACTCATCATATTGATTGTACTTCTCGCTTTGACTTCATTTATGGCTTTTTCAGAAAAAAGTTCATTTTTATCCAATTTGCTTTCACGATCAACGGATGAAACGCCCCTCATTGAGCGTCCTGAAATCATTCAGAATGAAATTGTCAAAGAAGACAAACCGGACAATAGCTATAGTGTGACTAACGAAGTGGAAATAAAAACAGAACCAGAACAATCTGAAGAGAAGGCTGAAAATTCCGAACCGGAAAAATCAATGAAATCCAGACTTTTTTATGTAAAAGTAAGCGATGAAGGTCAGATCAGTCTAAAAAGTGTAATTAGATCCATCAATTACATATCAACACCGCTTACGGAGACGATGAAATCACTAATCATAGGACCCGATAGGTCTGACTTGAATAAAGGACTTCTTAATCTCATCCCCAAAGACACATTCATTTTATCCATTAAGATTTCCCAGGCTGTTGCCTTTATCGATTTCAGCGAATCTTTTCGATACAACTCGCTAGGCGTAGAAGGGTATACTGCTCAATTGATGCAGATAGTTTATACTGCAACTGAATTTCAATCAGTCGAAAAAGTACAGATACTTATTGATGGTGAAAAATATGATTACCTAGGCGCCGAAGGTGTCTACATAGGGGAACCGATAGACCGAGAGTATTTTAATACCTTTTGATTCAACTAAGAAGATTTCTTAAATCTATTTTTAAATCTTCTAAAGACCGTGTTTCTAATCCTTTTATCAAAAAGAGAAGTTCTTGATTCCCTTTTCTTCCTTTGACCGGAGAAAGATCCACTTTCTGAACATAAGACCCTTCAGCCCAAAGTTTATCCAGCACATTTTCACTTACTCTATATATCTCATCCATATTGCGAAGAATACCGTCAAAATCCTCATCAGGATTCTGTATTTCGAATTGAGGCTTCACTAAAGCGATGAGATAATTATCAGAAACAAGTGTCAGTAATTTTGCAGCTGCATCTGTAATTGAACGAAATGAGAGATCTGCTACCGCACCGACAGGTCGGGGATTGAGCGAATTTATGTGCATTATATTAGTTCGCTCATGAACATGAACATTCTCATTGATCCGAAGAGAATAATCGAGCTGGTTATATCCTACATCAACCGCATGTACAAATGAGGCTCCTTCCTGAAGTAAACAATCAGTAAAACCTCCAGTAGAGCTGCCCGCATCGAGAAAGCCCTTGCCCTTGACATCAATGTCCCAAAGCTTCAAAACCTGTTCCAGCTTATACCCTCCACGGGAAACATATCGCTTGATTCCGATTTCAGGAGTGGAAGAATTTAAAACTTTCCGTTTGGGATCTTTAATAGTCTCACCTTCGACCTTAACTTTTCCACACATAATTTCAGTAAAAAGGTGTTTTCTAGTAAGATGAGGAAATTGTTCGGTCAGGAGATCCAGAAGGATTTTCTTTTTCATCAATCGTCAGATTCTTTTTGCACAACTCTCTCGATAGAGATAGCTTTTGCCGAATCAACATCTATTGTGAGGATTACACCTTTAATAGTCGATTCACCTTCAGCAACTTCCATCTTAAGAGGAAGCTGAGTCATAGAACGTCTGATAGAGATCTCTGGTTTAGTTCCAATAACACTTTCTTCAGGACCAGTCATACCAATATCAGTGATATACGCAGTTCCTTTTGGCAAGATTCTTTCGTCTGCAGTCTGTATATGAGTATGAGTTCCCACTAGGGCGGAAACCTTACCATCGAGATACCATGCCAATGCCTCTTTCTCCATAGTGTCTTCTGCATGAAAATCGATTATAGTGATCTTCGACTTCTTATTCTTCTTTAAAAACTCTGTTGATTTCCTAAAAGGACAGTCTACAGGAAGCCCCATACGAACTCTTCCAAGAAGATTAAGCACTGTAACATCAACACCCTTGACAGTTACAGTAACATCTCCTCTCCCGGGTACGCCCGGAGGATAGTTGGCCGGCCTGATGATAGCGGTGTTCTCTTTTTCCAACATTGGATAGATTTCCCGCTTCTGCCAGATATGATTTCCTGTAGTGATCACATCAACGCCTTTAGAGAAGAACTTTTCTGCTTCTTCAGGAAGAATCCCGAACCCGTCAGAGGCATTCTCACCATTGACGATAACAAGATCTGCTTTATATTTTTTAATCAGTCCCGGGAGTTTAAAAAAAAGCGCCCTGCAACCAGGCTGCCCAACGACATCTCCCAGAACCAGAACGCTTATTTTTTTCATAATATCCCTTAAAATATCAGCGGGCGAATTCTACAACTCGTGTTTCCCGTATAATAGTAACTCTGATTCTACCAGGGTATTTTAACTCATCTTCTATCTGCTTAGCAATTGATCTGGCAAGCTCTTTGGCTTTTAAATCGTTAACAAGTTCATGATTTACCATAATTCTAAGTTCACGACCAGCCTGAATAGCAAATGCCTTATCAACACCTTCATAACTCTCGGCAATTTTTTCCAGATTTTCAAGACGTTTGATATAATTATCTAGAGTCTCTCTTCTAGCACCGGGTCTGGCTGCGGAAATAGCATCAGCCAACTGAACGATAACACCTTCGATTGATTCAATCTCTATGTCATTATGATGTCCACCGACAGCGTTGATGACACGGGGATCTTCCCCGATTTTCTTACACATCTCAGCGCCGATTTCAGCATGATTTCCATCGCCGTCTGTTTCGAGTCCTTTACCGATGTCATGAAGAAGAGCGCCACGTTTAGCTATCTCCTTATCAGCTCCGACTTCAGCAGCAATCATTCCGGCAATAACAGCAACTTCTTTTGAATGTGAGAGAACATTTTGTCCGTAACTCGTCCTGAAGTGCAATCTACCCAAAGCTCTGATTCCATCAGGACTCATGTCGTGAATACCTAATTCGTAGAGAATCTTTTCACCTTCTTCGTAGATAGTCTGACTGATCTCTTTAGTAACTTTCTGTACAACTTCTTCGATTCTGGCAGGGTGTATTCTTCCATCAACGATAAGTCGCTCAAGAGCTACTTGTGCTATTACTTTACGTATAGGATCAAAACATGAGATAACAACAGCTTCTGGAGTATCATCAATAATAATATCCACTCCTGTCAGTGTTTCCAGAGTTCTTATGTTTCGACCTTCGCGACCGATAATACGGCCTTTCATTTCATCATTGGGCAAACTGACAGATGTAACAGTAATTTCAGAACTAACATCTGTAGCCAATCTCTGTATAGTCGTAACCAGAATATCTCTGGCTTTCTTCTCTGCAGTGTGCTTTGCTTCTTCTTCTATTTTATTAATTAGACCTTGGGAATCGTGTTTAGCCTCATTTTCGAGGTTTCTAATAATGAGTTTTTTAGCTTCTTCCGCAGTTAATCCTGAAATTTTCTCCAGTTCCTGAACCCAAACTTCTTCCTGTTTAGTCAGTTCCTGTTCTTTATGGTCAAATTCCTTCTCGCGATCTGTAATAGTTGCAATTTTTTTATCAAGAGTAGCAGCTTTTTTATCTAGATTATCTTCTTTTTGCTGTACACGCCGTTCAAATCTTTGAGCTTCAGTTCTCCGTTCTCTTAATTCTTTATCATGTAAGCGTTTATCTTTGAGAATCTGATTTTGAGCATCCAAAAGAATACCCTGTTTCTCCTGCTCAGCCTCTTTTACGGCATCCTGCTTTAACCTTTCCGCCTTCTGTTCAGAAGATGAAAGTTGATATCTGGCGTATAACCATCTAATTGTCCAACCTAAAAACAAACCAACGAGGGGGAGTGATACATATAAAATGATATTTATCATAATTTCCCTCACATTTATTTATACTTTATGATTATAGCGTTAGTGTCTTATTTGTCAAGGACATTGCTTGTTTTACTAAGATATGCTTTTCAGCAATT
>JADGDJ010000389.1 GCA_016744925.1 Spirochaetaceae bacterium | reverse complement strand
AGATAGAGCGAATAAATATTATTGGTTTTATCATAAATCTCATTATTAACATAAACGACGGGTGTTTTCAGATTGAGTTTAGAGACATGATTCATCAATCCTTCGGCGCAGTAGCCCACAACCAAAACGATTTGTTTTAGCTCTAGTCGATCCAGATTTCCCATCATACGATCTATCATAGGGATGCCGTTTACTTTTACCATACATTTGGTATTTTCAGAGGTCAATCCCTTCAGTCTTTTGCCCATACCGGCAGCTAATATTATTGCTTGCATAAGATATAATGGTTGAAATCAGATTTTTTCACAAGTCTTTTTTATATCAGGAAATAAGCCTTAAGGTTTCCTTACACCTTTTAGCCCTGATCTTATTCTCATATTTCCTGTCCAGTACAATAAAGAGAGAAAATCCGACAGTCCAGGCGCTGACCATCATAATAAAAGAGAGAATATTCATCTCCAGAGTCCAGTATAGGGAGATAAAGGCGAAAAGTGCGGTCATAGTGTAAACAATGGATAAAATTTGCCTGTTAGTTAAACCGAAATCAAGTAGTTTGTGATGAGTGTGCTCCCTATCGGCAATAAAAAAATGCAAACCTTTTCTCCTGCGTCGGATAATGGAGGCAAAAACATCCAGAACGGGAATCATTATAACAGTGAGAGGACCAGCTAAAGGAAGCAGAGATCCATCTCCGTTTAAAAGAGGAAGAACAGCGATGGCAAAGCCCAGGATCAAACTACCGCCGTCACCCATAAATATTTTTGCGGGAGGAAAATTAAAGACGAGAAAAGAGAGCACCGTAGCCGCCAGAATGAAGGACAGAAATGCTGGAAATATGGCACCATTTATATAATGAGAGGTCCCGATTACCAGTAAAGCGATCAAAGAGATGCCTCCCGCCTGTCCATCTATGCCGTCGATCAGATTCACGGCATTGGAAACAGCAATAATCCAGAAAATTGTCAAAGGATAGGCAAGAAAGCCAAAATTAAAAGTCACACCCCAAAAGGGGAGAAATAGAGAGTCAATCAGAACTCCGCCGGCAGCAACAGTCGTGGCGGCGAAGATCTGTACAATCAATTTATAACGGGCTTTAACATCCAGTCTGTCATCGAGTAAACCGAGTATATGCATGAAGAGAGCTCCCGGCAGAATCATAAAAAAAACTCCGGGAACTTCAAAAAAATAAGAATAGAGAAAGAGGGTTATCCCCGTAGAGAGAGAAAATCCTACCCCTCCCACATTGGAAATAGGATCGTTATGAATTTTTCTGTGATCAGGATGATCGTAGAAGCCCTTTTTATCGGCTAATCTCATGATAAGGGGAGTAATTATAAGGTTGAGTACGAGAGCAAAAACAGAAAAGAGCAGTAAGTTTCGAATATTGGAAGGCATATAAATATTATAGGACATTTAATCTCTATTGTCTGGATAAAACCCTTAATACCCTGTATATTAATGTAGTTAAAAATAGTAATTGAGGCTTCTATATTGAATAATAAAATCATCCTGCTTATCGGGATTGCAACTTCGCTGGCTTTTATCATTAATTTATATCTAACACCGATACTGATATATTTTTCCCATAAACATGGAATATTCGATAAGGTTGATGAAAGGAAGGTTCATACTGAGGACACATCGCGTCTGGGAGGGATCGGGATATTCGCATCTTTTCTCATATCCTCTCTGATCTCTCCGGCTCTGGTAAGATTAATTTTAGGTAGTGAAGTCATATTCCATCAACCACAGATTAAAATGCCCTTTTTGATCGCTGCCGTATCGGTTATTTTCATTACAGGAATATTAGATGATTTCGCTGAGATACGTGCACGTTATAAGCTGATAGGACAGCTAATTGCCTCTATCCTGGCGGTTCTCGGTGGAGCGCTTATAACCAGAATAGGAATCCCCTTTTCTCTCTATACACTCGAACTGGGGTATTTTGCCATTCCCCTGACTATTCTCTGGTATACAGGCATAAGCAATTCACTCAATCTTATCGATGGAATAGATGGCCAGTCTTCAGGGATTGGCATCATTGCTTCGATGATTTACGGTTTTGTATTTCTACTGCACGGACAATTCCTACCAGCTATCATTTGTTTTGCTCTTGTGGGTTCCCTGTTCGGATATCTATTTTTTAATTTTCCGCCCGCTAAAATATTTATGGGTGATTCGGGCAGTTTATTTCTGGGCTTTATTTTAGCACTTCTGCCCATTGCGACTTTTCCCCAATCGGAAACATCACTAGTTCTCCCCATGACCATGCTGGCAATACCCATTTTTGATGTGATTGCAGCCATTTGGAGACGAAAACGTGAGAAGCGTGATATTTTCAGCCCCGACCGATTTCACGTGCACCATAAACTGATGAATATGGGGATGAGTAACAGAAATATACTTGCTGTAATTTATGGATTGTGTCTTCTTCTGGGAATCTCAGCAATTATTTTTGAATCATCTCAGGG
>JADGDJ010000388.1 GCA_016744925.1 Spirochaetaceae bacterium | reverse complement strand
ACTAGGGAATCTGATAAAGAGAAATCGATGCCGCTGCTCGTGTGGAGACTAATGTAAACATCATCTGAGGAATAAGACTCTCTGCCCCCGTTGGGAAAAGAAAAGAGATCGTGGAAAGCTTCAAAAACCGAATCGAAGATCCCTCCATAATAAAAATGAAGCCTCGACGTAAGACCGATTTCCAGCCGATCCATGGGATAAAAGGAAACAGTCGGTTCCAGAATATACCCCTCATAATCGATGAAGCGCTCTTTAACTGTATCCAATCCACTCACATGAAATTCGGTGACCATATCCTGAATATAGTATTGGGACAAGTTGAAGTTGAGATCGAATTGTTCTCCCGGAGCCGCTTCCATACCGGGAAATGAATAAAAGGGGAGAAAGGGTACATAATAGTTTTTACCCCACAGTGGTCCTTTGGCATCACCGGCAAAAATAGTGAGACTAATTAGTAAAAAAAATATTATCAGACATCTCTTTTTCATTCTATTCAAACATCAGAGTCGAAAGAGCATACACTCGCGACGGATCCTTCAAATCCTCAAAACTTTTTAACTTATTCAAAAGTGTGTTTTCAGGAATCCAGTTGAATAGGCTGAAATCTTTCAGTAATTTTTCTGAAACAGAACTGTTGAGGAGTGAATTCAGCATTTGGTCACTAAGTGGAACCGGCTGACGAATCAACTCGGCAGAATATGATTCGCTTTCGAGTCCAGCCAGTATAGCTGCCGATTCAATGGCTTCATCCAGTCCTCCCAGCTTATCGACCAGGCCGATCTCAATCGCGTCTTCCCCGCTCCATACTCTTCCCTGGGCAATTTGATGAATCTCATCGATTGTTTTACCTCTCGATTCACTAACCAGGGATAAAAACTCCCCATATATGTTGTCCACGGAACTCTGAAATATCTGACCGACTTTCGGATCGAGAGCTCTATCACTCCGCATAGATCCCGCAAGCCAGGTAGTCCCCACTCCATCGACATTTACTCCAAGGTATTCATTGAGAGGTTCTTCAAAAGTTGCCATGAGAGAAAAAACTCCGATAGAACCGGTGATTGTAGTGGGTTGTGCGTAAATTTCATCGGAAGCAGTTGCAATCCAGTACCCACCTGATGCCGCCACAGAACCCATAGAGATTACAACGGGGACTCCCGACTGACGGAGTTTTTCGAGTTTTCTACGAATAATTTCCGATGCGAAGGCACTTCCGCCACCGCTGTCAACACGGAGGACCAGGGCTTTATACGAGCTATCTAACTGGACAGCATCGATAAGCATCACCAGCGAATCGCCACCGATATTACCGGGAGCTTCAAAGCCGTTGTATATGGTTCCTGTAGCTCCAATAACGGCAATTTTATCTTTGGCAGGCGTAGTTGCAGGCCCTGCCAGTTGAAGATAATCTGCAAATTGTATCTGATTGAATGAATCAGAACTATAATTATATCCACTGATTTCAGTCATATGATTCCTCAATTCATCACGATCGAATAAGCCGTCCAAAAGAGTGGCATTTAAAGCCGTCTTTACGGCGCTGCCTCCTGATTCTTCCAGAAGATCGACATAATTTTCGATAAATTTATTGAATTGAGATGCTTCCATCCCTCTGGATGATGAAACTGTTTTAACATAGTTTTTCCACAGATCGCCGCTCCATTTGAGGTTTTCCTCACGTGCGGCGTCTGACATGGAAGATCGTGTATACGCTTCACCAAAGGACTTGTATTTTCCCGCATGAAAATAATTTACATCAATTCCAAGCCGCTCCAAACCGTCTCCATAATACTGGTTGTAGACGGCAAAACCCTTAATGAGAAAATCTCCCATGGGATCGGCATAAACTCTATCAGCCGTAGAGGCGAGAAAATAATGGCTTTGGTTATAAGCATCAGAATAGGCAACGATCGGCTTGTCACTCTCTTTAAAACGAAGCAATGCGCTGCGGATCTCTGTGAAAGCTCCCAATCCGCCCCCTTTCATTCCTCGAAAATCAAGAAGAATTGAATTGATTTTATCATCGTAACGAGCCAGTTCTATGGAATTGATGACATCCCAGAGCAGAGTTTCACTCATATCAATCCCATTGTAGTTGCTGATTGTGCGACTTAGGGTTGTTCCGGTTAGCTCTTCCACAACCATACCCTGTATGTTTATAACAAGAGTGTTCTCATTACCGGTAAGCTTGATATTTTTTCCAATAAATGGACTAATAATAAGAATAAGAAATAAAACCCAGAAAAGAAGATTCAGGGTTACTGTCCTGATTACTTTAAAAGGGATGAAGATTTTTTTTATATAATAGAAAAAATTCTTTTTTTTGTTTCGCATTTAGTGGTACTCCGTTAAATTATATTCAGTGTTTAATAGTATAGTTTTAATTATATAAAAAAAAGGGGCCGGCGGTAAGGAAAACTTGTTGTCAGCCTTTATAACCGAGGACCGATTTCAAGATAAATATCGGTTCTTCTATGC
>JADGDJ010000162.1 GCA_016744925.1 Spirochaetaceae bacterium | reverse complement strand
CATCTCCAGATAATCGGGAACGAGGAACTCGGAAAAGTTAGTGTTATTCAGGACATCTACAACGTGAAATTCGTCGGCCTTACCCCAGACAACTTTCATATATCCCGCTTCAAGATTCATGTTTTCAGCAAAATACTGACCATAGGCTTCATTGACTGAAACCATAGAATCGATATCACCATTTACCAGATTTGGAGTGAACTCAAAGTCGGAAACCACTTTAAAGTCAGTTCCCTCATAGGTAAAAGTCAATCCGATCTCTGTTGCGACTTCAAGAGAATCAGCCTCATCATCGAGGTCAGCCATGGCATCCACGGCATCAGGAGAAATAGAGGCTCTCACCGAAGCGGACACACGTCCATTGATCTCGACGGCAGGAGAACTCTCTTCGCCGAAGCCATCGTCTCCGAAACCTTCGGAGAAGAATGAATCATCGGCCCATAGACCGTTAACCAGCAGCATAGAAGCTGCAAAAACTATTGCTATTTTTTTCATATTTATCTACCTGTGCTCAGGAACTGAGTTGTAAACATTCTGCTGTTTACTGATTTATCAAATTCAACATTAAGGACTTTCATCTCTGTGGAGTGACCGTTCTGTACATTCTCGATAACTGTATCGACGGGAGTCCAGTGACCGTCTACATTCTGAAGATCTTTAATTGTCATCACTTTTTCAAGTTCTCCCTGCATGTCGTACATTTCAACTTTTACAGGATAGTTAGTAGCCTTGTCATGCCAAACCAATTTATATGCGTACTGTGAGTCAGAAGGATCTTTAGCCTGAACTTTCAGAACCCAGCAGTCAAAATCTGATAAAGCTTCTTCTTTTACGAGTTCAAATGTATCTCTGGCAATATCTCGGGATTCCATATCATCGTATGTAGCATCAGATCCCATAAAGGACTTGCTTCCATCAGAAGAGGCAATTCTTCTCACTCTTTTCATTGCGGGGAGGTAAATCCATTTGTCATCACCTCTGTCTTCATTTTCAACCTGCAGGAATCTTGTATCTTTTACACTGGCGGGGCTCCTGAAAACCATAATGCTATTGGCCAGGTCGCCCTCTTCAATACCCCACTGCTCAATCATTCTGCTGGAAACTTTTCCGCCTTCTTCAATAAGATCCATCTGCAGAGCCATATGAGTAGAAACAGGTTTGTTTCGGTTATCATGGGCCTCGGCGATTTCAAGTCCGGTTATGGCGAATAGAGCCGGTGATACTAATGCCATCAATAATAAACATTTCATTCTTTTTTTCATAATATTCCTCCGAGGATATTTTTTATTCGCAAGCCTAGCCCCTCGGAGCTTGCTCCGGGGATTCGGCTATATTATTTTAGCGGCTTAGCCGCAACATTTACGAACGCAGAAATCTGGCAGCTCACTGCCGGTTTCTTCACTTTTTACTAATAAATTTTGGCTTAATAAGATTCAGTAAAGCCGGCAGCACAGTCAGTGCGGCTACTGAAGAAGTCAGCATAATTACAGCGACCAGGATCCCTATGAACCTGAGAACAACAAACTTGGAAAATACAAGAACAGCGAATCCCAGTCCCACAGATACGGCATTGGTGATAATTCCCTTACCGGAAGAGAGAATGGTATTCTTTGTAACGAGATCCAGGTCATCGGACTTAAGACGCTCAGCTTTATAGCGACTGAGAAAGTGGATCGTATAATCAACACCGACTCCGATGGCTATGGAAGCGACAAGCGATGTAATCATATCCAGGTTGATTCCTGTGACTCCCATAAGACCGAAGTTGATCAGAATGGAAAGGAACAGGGGAATAATCCCGAAGAATCCAGCGATGGGAGACTTATAGGCAACGGACACAATAATGAATACAGCGAGCAACGCCGTTAAAAGGCTTGTGATCTGCGAACTTGTAATCATATCTGTAAGTGCGATTGTTACCTCGGCAACTCCTGAGTTCTCAATCGTGATATTTTCAGGGAAGTGATCCGCTGCATAGGTGTTCACATCGTTGAGGATTCTTGCAACAGTAGCCGTATCCGATTCTTTAATCTGAACTAACATTCTCACCTGTGAAGGCTCTAAAGTATCATCAGAAAACTTATCGAGTGATCCAGAATAGAGAAGCAGGTACTGAGAAATAAGATTCTTCAATTCCTCATTAGAAGATGCCATGTATTTTGCAGGATCAACGGGGATTTCATAGTAGGCTTTTCCTCTGATGTTGAATGCTTTTTCAACCTCTTCAGTCAGCTCTTCAACAGAAAGCCCGTCTGTACCTTTTTCATTTACAATTTTTCTGGTCAGATCCAGAAGTGTTTCCCAAGTGAGATCTTCTTCAAGTGATAAGGGTTTAAAGCTGGACTCAAGGACAACCGCATCATCAACTTCAAAGGCATCACCACCGAAGAAAGAACCTGTATCAGCAGAATCATCATCTCCGAAGAATGAGCTCGTACCTGCAGAATCATCACTGTCGTCAGAGAAAAAGCTTCCGAAAGAATCATCACTTTCAAAACCGCCCATGTCATCATAAGAACCGTAGTCCTCTGTCGATTCATCTGCAGGGAAGTTCATAATCTGATTCATTCTCTTAATGAAATCACTATAGGTCATAATCTTTCCGATATCGGGATTTCGCTCCATAACATAGGATTTCAGATTGTCCATTTCATTGAGAACCAGAGGATCAATAACATCTCCCGGATTATCACCTTTTAGAACAATATTAAATGTGTTTGTTCCGGCAAAATTGTCGGAAATATAATCGGCATTCACTCTCAGTGATGAATCTTCAGGAAAGTATTCGATGAGCGCACTTTCGATATTCATCTGAGTCAGACCGTATATTGATATAAGAACAATGATCACAGTAGAGACAAGGATTCCCACTCTGTGGTTGGACATTTTATTGTAGACAGTTTCCATTCTTTTATGAGAACGCTCCTGTCTGAGCATTTTTTTCTCCTGCATTTCACCAGCATTTTTCTTCTCTTTGTCTTTATAGTTGACAATGATAAGAGATGGAATGAATACAATAGATAGAATGAGAGCTATGACAGTTCCCACTGTGGAAAAAAGACCAAAAGTTTTTAAAGGTACGATTGGACTTGTCATAATTGATGAAAAACCAACAATCGTGGTGAATCCAGCGAGAACTACTGGTTTAAGAACATGTTTTACTGAGGCAATAACCAGTTCTTTGTGCTCAGCAAAAGAGACTCTCTTTTTCTGTTCACGCATATCGGTGTAATAATGATTCATGACATGAATACCGTAGGCACTACCGATGGCAATGATCAAAACGGGGAGACATGTGGAAACGATACTGAGAGCTATATTAAAGCTTGCCATAATTCCCAGAGTCCAGATTGTTGTTATCAACACTGTAATCATGGGGAGGATAGTTCCACCTTTTCGGTGGAATGACATATACAAACTAAATAAAAGAACAAGCAATACGAGGGGAATGAGAGATGTGAGGTCATCTATCATAAAAATCTCAGCATCGTGTGAAATAACGGGGTCTCCCGCTACACGAATATCAAGCCAGTCGTATTCACCGGAAAACTCAACGATATTATCGTAAATAGCATTTTTTTCAAGGTGAACTGCATCTTTATTGATTATGACAAAAATTTGAGTAGAACGGAAATCTTCAGAATAGAGGCTGTTTTTAAACATATCCGGCCAGTCCAGAAGATTTGTCCTCAACTGAGCGATTTCTTCATCTGTTCCTGTAAAGTCATCACCGACTAGAGGTTCAATGACCATTCCCTCAGCACTTCCATCAGGGAAATCTGTAGTGATCAGCGAAGTGACATCGTCGACACCCTGCATAAGTTCAACCCTTTCGGATATCTCTCTTATTGCCTGAATTGTTCTATTATTCAGGAATGTTCCTTCTTTCTCAGTGATGGCGATATCAAACATGATCTGACTTTCATACACATCATCGAGTGCTTTCATCCTAATGTAGGAATCATGATCATCGGGGAAAAACGCCAATATATCATTATCCAAAACAACCTTGGGAACCTGAAATCCCATAAAAGCTGTTATTGCAAATACGACAGCTATAATAATCCATGGCTTCTTCAATAATTTTTCCACAGAGCCTCCTTTCTATACCCTTAACCAAATTAATACATACGGTGAATATATACTGAACACCGTGTTCAATCTTAAGATATAAAAAAAGAGACATAACGTCAACTTTACAATCGCTTTTTTAAATTATTTATTATGTAAAAGAATGAAACAGGATTTTAAACATGCTCTCCAGTAGATCAGTTTCATTAAAATTCATAATTTCACCAAGTAGATCTCTTCTGCTTGCCAATTTTTGTATAGTGCTGTGAATCATACTCATCATCGTAAAGGATACTGTCTTCAAGTCACCTTCCACTTTGATGGTTCCATCTTTAACACCAGTTTCCAAAACTGAGGTAAAGAGATCTAAGATTTCCCTGATTACAAGTAAACAGGTTTGTGCATCTGAATCACTCAAAGTCTCTCGAGTCATTTTAAAGTCAAAAAACAGTGTGAAGTAAAACTGATTAAAATCATATTTGTAAAAATGGATATAGGCATTCTTCATAGCAATGAGTTTATCCAATCCTTTTTCGTTAGATGCCACAGCGTCTATCAATCCGTTGAGGATCATTTCAAATGATTCGACAATAACCTGAAAGGTTATCTCCTCTTTACTTTTAAAATATAAATACAAAGTCCCCCGGCTCAACTCCGCCTCTTCTGCAATATCCAGCATGGTTGTATTTAAATAGCCCTTGGAAATAAATATCTTCCTGGCCGCTTCAAGTATCTCTCTGATTCTTCTTTTTTTATCGCGTAAACGCCTTTCTTCAAGTCCCATCCGTTTATCATAGTTTAGAATTATTAGTCCGTCAAAGGTGTATTCAGGCATAAAAAAACCCGCTCTACATATTAAGCGGGTTTGCGATTTTTTTAAAAAAATTAATTTATTTTGATGGAAAGAGGTTTTGCTTCAGGTTTTTTCCCAATGGAAAGGTTGAGGACACCATCTTTCAGAATAGCTTTTATAGACTCCCTATCAGCATCTTTCGGTAGTGAAAAACTTCTTTTGTACTGGCCTTCAGCCCTTTCTTTAAGAAGGTATTTCACCTGAATATCACTCTCTCCTTCAGCCTTTTCCTCTACCTGTTTAGCAGCCGAAATAACCATTAAATTTTCGTTAAGAGTCACATCCACTTCAGACTCGGAAAATCCCGGAAGTTCAGCTGTAACCTGGTACTGATCTCCATCTTCAGCAACATCAACAGAAAACGTTTTACATGCCGGCTTTACTGAGGGAGTATCGTAAAGCATCGAATCCATCAACTGATCCATAACGCTAACTGGTCTTGTTTTTGTAGTCATATATCTCATCTTTTGGCCTCCATTTGCCTAATTATTATCAATTACACTAACTACAAAGCATATTATGTGCCAACTTTTCACCGAAATAACTAATTCGTTGTTATGCAAAGAGATATCATTCATACGTTCTTTTTGTAGAAGTTAGAGAAGCGATTTTCTTGAAAAACACAGCTGAATAGTGAGTGCATTGGGAGATTTTTGACCATGTGGGATATTTTTACACACATCAGCGAGTCATTTCGACACATATTTTTTAAAGCTCAAAAAATCTCTAAGAAAATGTGTTTCAAAAAGTCCCTTTACTACCGATAAAAGATATATGAAAAGATATCTCCTCATGGCAATTGTCCTGATCGCAAGCTTTCAATTGTCAGCATATGAACAAATCGGAGTGGCTTCCTGGTACGGGGGCAAATTCCACGGCCGTCAGACTGCAAACGGTGAAATATTCAATACAAATGACCTGACAGCGGCTCACAAAGAATTACCCTTCAATACAATAGTCAATGTTACGAATATGGCCAATGGCAGTACTGTGACCGTCCGCATAAATGATCGTGGCCCCTATGTGGGAGATCGTGTGATAGACCTCTCTTATGCCGCAGCAAAGGCTCTGGATATGGTCAGATCAGGTACAGCTGATGTTCTGGTCGAGACAAGTGATTTTGATGAATTGAAGATAACATTTAATATTCAGATAGGTGCCTATAGAACCCTGGAATACGCCCGAAGCATGAAAACAAGGCTGGAAGTGGCGGGATTTTCACCGGTTGCAGAACTGACAAATAGCGGTGTAACCAGAATAGTTTTAAAAGGGATTCCCGAAGATCAGACCTACTCGGTGGTCAATCAGTTGGCAACAATTGGAATTAGAAATCCTCTTGTGAAACAAAACTGACAATAAATATTGACAGAAAAAAGTAGTTCCTATATTATGACAACTCGTTAGGGTGAGTTGCAGATTGTATCTGAGATTCATTCTTGTACATCCGGGTCTATAGCTCAGTTGGTTAGAGCACCTGACTCATAATCAGGTGGTCCAAGGTTCAAGTCCTTGTGGACCCATTCATACAAGCCACTCTTCGGAGTGGCTATTTTTTTTCCCTGTAAGGATTTATACTAATTGAGTCCTACTTGCGCAGTCTGCGTAATACCCCGTTTAAAGCAAAGTTTAAAGCAACTTCACAACACTCATACTGCCTCCTAATTATTAACTTCACACAAACAACACATGAATTCAGGCCATTTCGTTTGCTTTTTGGTGTGCTCACCCCCCTTATAAGGTGGTCACATTCGGCCTATATTAAGGAGGATTCTATGAATCAAGTAACTAACTATTTTGGGACACCCCGTCCATTAGTTTTTTACATCTCTAAGCACTTGAGCGGTAATAATGATGGTGCAGCCCGGATAAAATTTGTGTCTTCTTTATTACACCTGTACTTTCTACAATATCAGCATCGGGGATCTTATTGATTCCTTGATGCATTCTCTGATTATTATAATATTCTACAAATTCAGAAACGATTTTTCGGACTTGTTTCTCAGAAAACAATAGAAAATGATCTAGAGCTTCACGCCTGATTGTTCCATTCAATCTTTCAACATTAGCATTCATGTTAGGAGCTGATGTACAGATATTTACACCTTTGATGCCGTACCAACTGTAATCAATTGATGTGAATTGTAGGGCGTTGTCATAGATTAATGTCTTTTTCTCTTCAAAGTCCTCTGAAAACAATTCTATTCTTTGTTTTACAAATTCTCTACATGGATTTCCAGTTAAATCATACCGGATAATCTTTCGTGTTTTCAATTCCAATATAATCAAGAGATAGAATCTCTTCCCAAATAGAGTATCTACGGTCATGAAATCCATTGCATATAATGAATCCCAATGCATTTTCAGAAATCTCTTCCAGGAACCGTTTGGTTGAATAAGGCCTTGCTTCCGAAAAGTGCTGATTATTCTGTTTACGGTTGTGTAATGAATATCAATATTGATTTTCTTTAGTTCATCAGCAATCTTTATACATCCCCAGAGGTAGTTTTCCTGTTTCATCTCAAGAATCAGTTTTTTTATATCTTTGCTTACAGGTTTTCTTCCCGGTGCCTTATGTTTGTAACTCCAGAAATTCTTAATAATTCTGCGTTGCCAGCTTAGCAGAGTTTCCGGCTTAACTATTGTCAGATGATTTATTGCTTTCTTGGAAAGACCTTTGATCATAGCAAGGCTGAGCCTGTCATTTTTCCAGAACTGCACCTTTTTATTTTGAAGATTCAAATGCCGACGATAAATCTCATTTTCCTTTTTTAGAAGCAGCATTGTGAAAATAATAGTCTTCTTTTTATTAAAGAGTATTTTGAAAGTCAAGTTAAGAAGTGAATATAAGAAGCTGAACATGATTGCATTATATCCAGGATTTTTAATGTGGTAAATTTACTACATTACAGCTGTATTCAGGACACGGATGTAAAAAACTAACCCACGGGCTATCAGAAACCGCAAAATATTCCCTAATGACCAATCAGCAACGAAGGTCATTTATCTTGCAGTTGATCAGGCTTCCAAAAAATGGACGATGCCAATTCGAAACTGGAAACCTGCCTTAAATCGATTTGCTATTGAGTATGAAGGACGGATTTTAATATAGTAGGAAAGGAGCTTTACACAAAAAAAAATTACAGGCTCTAAAATACTGTATTTATACTTCTTATTACATTTCTTATTTCATCATTTATTATTACTTCCCGAAATTGTTTATTGCAAAAATTATATTTATCAGTATCTAAATTATTGAAATATTTAGAACACCTATTCTGAAACTGCGGTCCCCCCAGCAGAATCACGGGGGGGGGATTATTTCTAAACCAAGAGGAATCCTCTCTTCAATTATTAATTAAGATTCTCAATAAAAAAATCAGTCAAAACATTTGCGACCTCAAGAGAAATGTCTCCCTCATCACTGTAGAATCCATAACCATGATTAGCACCTTTGACCATATGTAATCCCGTTGATGCAGCGGATTCTGCACTTTCCAGTAAAGCCTGAACAGTTTCCGGGAGTACTGATGTATCCTTATCTCCCGTGACTGCAAAAATTGGTCCTTTATATCCTTTAATCAATTCCTGGGGATCAGATGTATTCATATCCTCAAAGAACTTATAACCGAGTTCCTGTTCCTGTCCCCATGGAGTTGTAAAGAGATAGGACCCATCTTTTTCTGCTATAGTCATATTTTTTTTAAAATTCTCTTGACCTCCGAGAAAACCAGCATTCTTGCCCTTTTCCGCAGATGGAGCCAGCAAACCCATTGCTTTCCACATTCCTGGATTCATTGAAGCCGAATGAATAGCCAATCGGCCACCCGTACTGTAACCCATAATACTGACTTGTTTCTTATTGATCATATCATAGTGATCCAATGCGTACTGTCGCGAGGACTCAATATCAATCAGCATATTTGTCATATTGTTCTGAATCCATAGTTCAGTACTGTCACCGCATCCCGGGAAATCCATTCGAATAGACACAATTCCGGCAGATGCTAATCTCTCAGCTATCAAACCGAAACCGCCGTTTTCCTGTCGGCCTCCACCATGTCCGTGAGCCATAACAACAAGAGGGTATTTCACATCTTCACTGCCCATCGGATATACAATGGTAGCAGGAATTTCCACACCCCGGGACATTACCATAACTTCTTCAGATTTAGGTGCAAACTGATCCTGACCGAGTTGGGCAGTAGTTACACAGCCCGAGAAATAGCCCATAGCCAAAATAATCATAATGGTAATGGTTAACGATACATTTTTCTTCATTCCTTCTCTCCTTTTAATAGATTCACTCTCTGCTATTTTTTTTGCTTTCATAATAAAACTCCTAATTTTTTTAAAAAATACCGGATAAACGGCATGTATATTGAGCCATCCAAGTTTCTATTTAAGTACTATATTTATAGTAGTAGTGCTGTACTATGTTTTAATTAACTTACTGCTTTAATTGCTCAGACATCTTCTGCAGAATGGCTCTATCGGCATTCTTTTTAACACTTGAAATAGCCTCTTCCAATGTTTGTGTGTCAGAAAGAAATGCTATAGCTTCACGTTCTATAATGGAACTATACTCATGACCAAGGATTCCTTCTATTTTTGCCGTTTTAAAACCCATTCCATTATTAAAAAAAGCTCTGTTTAATTCTTCCGTAGTTATGGAATTTCCCGACTTTTCCACAATAGACTGGAAGATTTCCTCCTCCTCTTCAGAAGATAAATCAACCCGGGCAGGAAATACATTTTCGTATTTGTATTGGTTTTCAGCCAACCAGCTTATATATAAAAAAGCATTTTCCGGATGCTGAGCATTTTTATTAATTGAACAGGATACAATTTCCACAAGACTGTTGTTTGATTCATAATCAGGTACTGGAGAAGCCACTACACCAAAGTCCCAGTCCCTTGGATAATCATTCAGATCTGTAAGCAGTCTTAGATACCAGTTACCCATAAAGTGCATACCGATATTATCCGTACTGGCAAAGTAGTCCCAGTTCAAATTTTTTACACTAAGTACATTGAGATCTGGCTGCACTTTATCTACATATCCCAGATTGTAATAATACTGAAAAGATTCAGCAAAAGCCGGATCTTCAAAGTTGGAAAACCCTTCCTTTGTATACGCAGGGACACCTTTTTGCCGGGCGATAAAGTCCCATAAGATATTATCCCGTATCATATAAGAACCCCATATACTTTTTTCCGGATTTGTCAGTTTCTTTGCCGTTTCCAAGTAATCATCCCAAGTCCACGGTGCTTCAGGATAGGGCACGTCTGCTTCATCAAAGATTTTTTTATTATAAAAAACCACCCAAATTTCCTGCTTGATTGGCAGAGAATAGATCTCTCCATCATCTTTTACTGCCAGGAATTCTCCGAATTTTTTTTCAGCATCGTAATCATACATATCAAGAAAATGATCAAGAGACATAAAAAAACCAGCTTCATATCTGAGCTGCTCCTGATTTGTTTCAAACTGCTGAATTACATCAATATCACTGCCGGTTAATATTTCAATATTTATTTTATTAAAAGCTTCTGACAAACTGCTAGGGATTACTTCTATCTGAACTCTTAGGCCCGTCTCTTCTTCAAATGACCGGTTCATACTCAAGAACCATTCTTTATTAATAAAAATAGAACTGGTCATTACAGTGACTAC
>JADGDJ010000387.1 GCA_016744925.1 Spirochaetaceae bacterium | reverse complement strand
AGATCAGCCTTTTATCGAACAGTTTTCTTTTTTTTTTTATTCATCAGCCCTGTAGCAATCGGGACCTTATTTGCTCTGTTCTATAATGGAGAACTTGGTCCATTGAATGACTTTATGGAAATGTTAGTGGGTATTGGTGGGCGCAAAAACTGGCTTTCCGACCCGAAACTGGTTCTTGGCTCAGTCATCACACCGGATATCTGGCGATATATTGGCTATTATATTGTTATTTTCTATGCAGGTTTACAGGGAATTCCGAAGTCTCTTTTTGAAAGTGCTTTAATTGATGGTGCAAATAAAAGAATAATGCTTTTTAAAATTGTTGTCCCTCTCATGGTCCATGCCATACAAATTGCCATAATATTGAGTATTACGGGATGTTTGAAGTCTTTTGCTTTACCTTTGGCTCTTACCGATGGAGGACCTGGAGTCAGATCAACCTATCTCTCGTTGTACATGTTTAAAACTGCTTTTTCGTATCATCACTTTGGCTATGGTAGCGCTATAACCATAACAATATTGATATATGCACTTGGATTAACGCTTATTTTAAAGAAGTTATTCCTTTTGAAATCAGTGGATAATTGAGAAGGATCAAAATGAAAACAAATAAGACAAGCCCCTTCATATGGTTATTGTTTACAATACTGGCTGTAATTATGGCTTATCCATTTATATGGGTAATTCTCAGTTCGTTGAAAACAACAGATGAAATTTTTACATCAGCTTTTTCTCTCCCTAAAAAGCTCCAGTTTATAAACTATTACAATGCCTGGTTTGAAGCATCAATAAGTACAAACTTCAGAAACAGTGCCGTAGTGTCAAGCATATCTCTGACAATGACGCTCCTCTTTTCCTCTATGGCTGCTTATGTGCTTGCCAGAAAGTGGAAAAATCAGTTTTTATTCATCTATTTTACTTTAGGGATAATGATCCCCTTACAGGCGATTGTCATTCCATCATTTATAATTATAAAAAATATAGGGTTACTCAATTCACATTTGGGTTTGATCCTGGTTTATACGGTGAGCGGAATTTCTTTTGGCATCTTTGTCTTAACGGGGTTTTTCAAGACAATTCCCTATGAGATGGAAGAAGCAGCTATGATAGATGGATGTTCACCTTCCGGTACATTTTTTATTATAATTCTGCCAATGGCAAAACCGGCGATGGCCACCGTAGGTATTCTCTCCTTCCTGCAATACTGGAATGAGTATCTATTCGCCTCTGTCCTTATTTCAAAAACAAGCTATAAAACTCTGACTCAGGGAATAATGGCTCTAAGAGGACCCTATACTACAGATTACGGCATGTTGACCGCGGGGTTGGCATTGGCAATCATACCATTGATGGTTGTCTATATATTATTGCAGAAACAGGTTATTGAAGGAATGACAGCTGGTGCTGTAAAGGGATAAAAGGATTAAATATGAATTATAATGACTTATGGATCACTGTCACCACATACTGGGGAGATTATGGCTCAGAGGATAATCCTCCGTGTATCGATTTTGATCATCCGACATATTTGAATGGAAATGAAACACTGGGTAGAACAATTCAGAGTCTATGTGAACTTCCGGGAGAATATAATCTACTCGTCGTTCTGGCAGTAACTCACGATGAATATCGTGCGGAAGCTAAACTCCGTGTAGAAGAGATATTAAAACGATTTCTTTCACAAAAAAATATATACCTTGTGACACCTTTCGAAGTTGATCAGATAAACAAGCTTCTGGAAAATCCTCTTTTAAAAATGGATAGTTATGGGAATATCCGTAATGTACAGCTCTTTGTTCCCTATATTCTGGGGGCAAGATATGTCATCGGAATTGATGATGATGAAATAATTGAAGATAGAGAGTACTTGATCAAAGCTATTACCGAAATGGATAAAAATGAGAAGATAGGAGGAATGGCCGGACCCTACTATGATAGAGCGGGTGATTTCACACTTCAAGGAGCTGAAGAACTTAAACAAGAAAAGAACCTTTTTTTGAAAAAGAATTATTATATGAATGAGGCACTTAAAAAAGTGATGAATAGCAAACATTCTCCCGTCCTCAGTTCGGTAGCATTTGGCGGCAATATGATATTCCGAAGAGATACAATTGTCAGAGTTTGTCATGATCCTTATATACCCAGAGGGGAAGATTATGATTATGTCATTAATGCGATGATGGAAGGTATTTCATTTTATTTTCATAAAGAGATTGGGATCATACATCTTCCTCCAGATTCAACAGGTAGCCAGGCCGGTGACAATATCAGAAAACTTAAAGCTGATATACGACGATTTATCTATATGTTTGAAAAACAGAGGAGAAAGGAAAAATTATATCCTGAAAAAGATTTTGACACTGAAATCCTAAACCCTTACCCGGGAGCTTTTCTGGACTCTGCCTTGAATTTGCAGGTACTTGGAAAAGAAGCTTTAAGGAAAAAATATCCAGGATTAATGGATCAAGAAAAGATAGAAAAGTTTATAATAAATGC
>JADGDJ010000161.1 GCA_016744925.1 Spirochaetaceae bacterium | reverse complement strand
GCTGTCATAATCTTTCCGAAGCTTGTTTCTTTTTAAGATCTTTATTTCAGAATTTTACAATTAAATCTGGAGAATTAAGATCGATAGAATAACTCTCCCCAAGAGTGTATAATGGATCTATGAATTTATCTTTCGATTTTGTGCTTCAGATTGTAGCAATTTCCACTAGCCTAGGTTCCTTGACGGTACTCACCTACCTCTATGCACTCAAGCGAAAAAAGAAATTATTAATATGTCTGCTGATGTTACTGGCCTATACGGGAAATTATTTCACAGGGATCCTTTCATTTGTTTTACAAGCTGCATCTCGACAAAATATTTTCTTTTATATATTTATATCACTTCAACTGATTACAGCTCTGCTGATGATAGAGCTGACCAGAAATGTTATTGAATCTCTGGGTCACCCCCGGGTCTCTTATTTTAAACCTCTCATGCGAATATTATTACTTCTTCCCCTGGTATTATTTATCACTCAGGTTTTTACATCAGGCTTTCTCTTAAACCTTTTCTCTGATCTTTCTTTTTTCCTCTTAGGCATACTGCTGTGGATTGAACTGTTATTAATAAAAACGAACAGCACGATTGATAAAGCTGTCCGGAAATCCGCTTTGATCGGCTATGGAATCATCATCCCCGGCATGCTGATACAGACACTCTACTCAAGTCTTTTAACGATCCGGTTTATAGACGCCGGATCATATTTATTTATGACTATATCGGTACTGGTTTTTTCGGTTTATTACCTTAGTCTAAAAGAGACATCCTCAGATATGGTGAATCCCGGCTTAAAACTTCAGCAGCAATACAGGTTGACCGAACGGGAATTTGAAGTTTTCAATCTGCTTATTCAATCCTCTTCATATAAAGAGATCGCATCAATTCTGGGAATCTCGATGCCCACCGTAAAAACACATGTCTCCAATGTCTACAGAAAAACTGAAACAAAAGGCCGATCGGAGATAAAATATCGCTTTTCTCCAAAAAAATAAGAAATATCATACAAAAATCAACCTTAATTGACTCTTAAACTCATACAAAGGTTGATAGAAAAGCCCACTGCTCCGTGTTTAACTTTACCAATAAATACAAAGGAGTTTTTATCAATATGAAAACAAAAATACTACTTATCATTTCAGCCATATTAATGATGCTGATATCCTGTTCCAGTATTCCAGAAAAAAAGAGGAATACAAAAAATGAATTGGAACACCTCATCCAGACTACTATGGAACAGGCAGGTGTTACGGGATTAGCAGTATCAGTAATCAATGACGGGGAAATAATACTCTCCAGAGGATTCGGATTCAGCGATGGAAAAGAGGCTCAAAGACCTGTTACAAAAGACACTCTTTTTCAAATAGGCTCAATCACAAAAATAATTACCGCAATAGCTATCATGGATCTGGTGGAAGAAGGTATTATTGAACTCGATAAAGATATCAGGTTTTACCTAAAGGAGTTTAAACCCAAGACAGATTTCGTCGAAAACAGCACCATTACAGTGAGAAATCTTCTCACCCATCACTCAGGACTTCCGAGTAGTTATCTCAAGGATTTTACTCTGGATAATCCCGACTCGGAATATTTTATGAAGACATCCTCACTATTATCTGAAGAGTATATGGTCTGGAAGAGTGACAAAGTCTGGGCTTATAACAATGCGGGATTCAGCCTTCTGGGAGAATTAATCGGAACAGTATCAGGTCTGTCGTATGTTCAATATATTGATCAGAGAATTTTTCAGCCCATAGGAATTAAGGATGCCCTGGTCTATCTGGCCGACAGAAATGATACCTCAGTTTCGGGAGGCTTCACCGATGGGGAGCCGGAAGACCTCTTATTCATAAGAGATATTCCGGCCGGTTCCATATTATTATCTGCAGAGAATATGAGTTTGTTCATGAAAGAACTGTTAGACTGTAGTCAGGGGAAATCACAGAAAATTCTAAAAACTGAGACGTTACGCTCTATGTTTGTTCAGCAGAACAATCAAATTCCCTTGGATGATACATTTAAAATCGGACTTACATTCTGGATTGATTCTATAAATGGAAAAAAGACTGTTGGCCATGGCGGAACAATTCCACCATTTTATTCAGAGATGAAACTAATGCCAGAGAATGGTTTAGGAATCTTTCTCAATTCTAATGATAACCTTGGAGATAATTTGCTTCTTCATCATCTGGAAAGGAAAATATTCAATATTTTAACTGAAACAACAGAAATGAAAATAGCGGATACAGAATTCAACGCTTCGGCAGAAATAGATATCAGACGCGTTGAAGGATATTACACTTGTGGAGCCTTCGGATTATTTCAAATATTAGCTAAAGACAGTGTATTAATGGCAGAATTTCCAGAAATGGGAATGAGCTCTCTCATAAGTATTCAACCGGATAATTCTCTTCTCATAGAGGATTTAGGTATTCGTTTAATCAAATCCGATATCATTGAAGCAGATTTTTTCTGTTATATGGATGATTATTTCTTGGGGCCGATTATATCGATTACTCATGATCCGGCTTCCCCTCTCTGGAAAAAGAGAGCTGGAAGATACCTTTCTGACGATTTTTTTGATGCTCTTACTCTTTCTTACAATAAAGGAGCTCAATCGATGGTGATGGAACTGGAAGAATCAGGTGGGCATACACCTTTAGCCCTCACAGTTAAATCTGATTCACTTCTTCAGGTTCAGGGCTACGGTCGCACTCAGGGAAACATAGTTGAATACTATGAAGAAGGATCAATTTCTTATATAAAATTCGCAGGGATAACATTTATCAAACAGAATTAGATAATGACAGATCAGTTTCCGGTTTTTCATCGGAGATTGATCTGAATTCTATTGAAAATGAATATATTCTATCTTTTTTTACAGAATAAATTTGGAGCCCTGAAACTGCTTTCCACCCCAAATTATCTTTTCTTTAAAGTTTTGTAATAATACTTGCGGAAAAACTCGAGGACTCTGTATATAGGATAAACAAGATTGGAATATTGGTAATCCCAGGCACCTAAATTGTGGTGCACATCACCACCGAATCCCGTTTTGAAGCGATACAATCCATACATGGGATGCTGGGGATCATTAAAAGGTGGAATTCCGAACATATCATAAGAAGTACAACCGGAGTTTTTTGCAGCCTTCATCGCTTCCCACTGGAGAGCATAGGCGGGCATCAGATTCCTTTTTTCATTAGAGGATGCACCATAGAGGTAGGTAGCCCTCTCTCGGTCAAACACAACTATAATACCGGCGAGCAGATCACCTTCATGACGGGCCAGAAGGATTTTAACATCCGGTGCCTTTGCCGATTCCGCGGCCAGTCTGAATACTTTTTTATAATAATCCAGACTGTGAATGGCGATTTTGTCTCTTTCAGATGTGGTTTCGTATAATTTATACCAGCCCTCGAGTTCATCTGATGATCCCCAGGATAGCTCTACACCTTTTTTACCGGCCAATTTAATATTATATCGGGTCTTTTTGTGCATAGCTGACAGGATTTCATCTTCCGATGGTTTCAGATCGATGATAACAGTATCGGGAGGTTGAATATTCATAGGAGCTTTATGTATTCCGCTAAACTTCAATTTCTCCGGAAAGTTTTCAGCACCGACCTCTCCCCAGAGCAAATCATAGCGGATAAAAAATGTCGCCAACGGAAGATACACCACCAGTTCTTTCGATAGTCTATTGAGAAAATATTCCCTGTCTTCCGGATCCACATCAATTTGCGGACCATGAGGGACATAGGCGATAGAGACAGTTCCTTTAAATTTTCTTGTGAGTACAAGTAAAGGAACTGTTTCTTCTTTATAGGTGAGTTTGAGAGGAACCGGGTTCCATCCCGACTCCCCTTTCAACTTTCCCCAAAATCCCGACTGGAGAAAATTCGAATGACCATCCAGGTAAAAAAGAGACGATTTTTCAACTTTAAGATCACTCAAAAGATCAGCCTACTTCACCAGATTTAATCATTGCGGTTTTCAGCTCCTCCCCACCTACGGTCAGTGCTGTATCACCTGTTTTAACCACATGGTCTTCCGCTCTCAGAGGGATCTCAAAGAATCGGCTGGCTTTCAATCTTTTATATTCACGTATTTCACGATTGTCTCCGGCGAGAACGACAGGTGTACCCGGTTCTCCTTCAGGGAAAATCACTTCAACATTTTTATCTTTATCTTCTGCGGCGAGGATCATCCCCATGCTCTTGATGCCCCTCAGTTTAGTAGGTTTCAAGTTGGCGACGACCACTACATTTTTACCGAGGAGTTCATCCTCTCTATAATAGGGAACAATTCCCGAAACAATGGTTCGCGGCTCTGCTTCTCCACAGTCGATTTTCTCGACATAGAGTTTTTCCGCTTCGGGATGTCGTTCGATTTCGACAATCTTTCCGACAACGAGCTGAATTTCATTATTGAACTGATTTTCCGGCTTTGCTTCTTCAGCAGCAGCAGCTCTCTCTTCCTGAGATCCGGCAAAGCGCTCCCGTAGCTCTTCAGTCTGTTTCTCTTCCAGTTTTTTAAAGAGGATTTCCGGTTTGTTGATTCCGGTGATCCCTTCGAGTTTAGCCAGGCTACCCCAAGTCAGATCGGCTCCTTCAAGGAAAGAGACAATTCTTTCAGCTGTCTCGGGAATATAGGGATGAACGAGTACCGCAAGATCCCTGACGAGATATATGAGGCTTCTCAACAGAGATGCTGCCGCAGCGGGATCTTCAGTTCTAGTTCTCCACGGTTCTCCGGCCTGGAAAGCCCTGTTACCCATAGAGGAGAGCATAAATATCTCTCTGAATGCATCGCGCAGTTCCGCTCTATCCAGTTTTTCCGAAATAAGAGCTTCTTTTTCTTTCACTTCTTTCCAAAAATCTGTATCAATTTCCGCCTCGGGAACTTTACCATCAAAAAATCTTTCGGCAAAAGTAAGAGTTCTATTAACGAGATTGGCCAGGTTTCCGATCAGCTCGGAATTGACTTTCTCTTCAAAATCTTTCCATAAGAACTGTGTATCAGACTTTTCAGGTCTGTTGTAGAAAATATAAAATCTCCAGACATCAGCGGGAATTCCCGTATCCTGGCAATCGTTTCCGAATACACCGATCCCCTTGCTCTTGGAGAATTTAGCATTTTCATAGTTGAGATATTCTGAACTGGACATATGGTGAAGCATTGTCCAGTTTCCTCCCGACCCCAACTGAGTAGAGGGAAAAATTACAGTGTGAAAGGGAATATTGTCTTTTCCAATAAATTGATAGAGTTCCACTTCATCGGGATTCTGCCACCAGTCCTTCCAGTCATCTGTGTGTTCCGCGGTTATGGAAACGTATCCTATAGGAGCGTCAAACCACACATAGAACACTTTATTTTCATAACCCTCTTTCGGTACGGGGATTCCCCATTTGAGGTCTCTAGTGATACATCTCTCTTTCAATCCATCACGAATCCAGCTTTTAGTCATCTGAACGGCATTTTTAGCCCAGAATCCTTTATCTGAAGCTTCATCCATCCACTTCTCTAACAAGGGAAGTATTCCCGGCAGATCCATGAACAGGTGTTTTGTGCTTTTAACTTCCGGAGTGCTGTCACAGACGCCGCATTTGGGATTTTCCAGTTCTGTAGGTTCGAGCAGCTTGCCACAATCCTCACATTGATCACCGCGGGCATTTTCAGAACCGCAGTGGGGACAGGTCCCGTGAACATATCTGTCCGCGAGAAATCGGTCACAACTTCCGCAATACAGTTGTTCCAGGACTTTTTCATTGATAAATCCGGCTTTATCCACAGCTAGGAATAGAGACTGAACTATCTCGGTCTGCTTTTCTGTTGATGTTCTTCCGAAGTAATTGAAGTCAATATTAAACCACTTATAAATGTCTCTGTGTATCACATGATACTTGTCACAGAGTTCTTTCGGGCTGACTCCCTCGGCGAGGGCTTTGGTTTCCGTAGCGGTACCGTATTCATCGGTTCCGCAGACATACATAGTCTCATATCCGTACTGACGACAGTATCGGGCAAACACATCGGCTGATAGAACCTGTATAAGGTTGCCGAGGTGGGGAATATTATTCACATATGGTAATGCTGAAGTAACTAATCTCTTTTTCATAACTAAACATGATATTTTGCCCTTATTTTAATGTCAATAGTATTATCCTTGACTTGCACTCCCCCCTTTGTTAATTTTTATAGTACTATGCCCTAATGGGAAAATTTTCTCATAAGCGCCATTAATCAAATTAAGGAGGGTTCATGTCAGAACAAAATGTAACCCCGGGAAAAAGTCCTTTTAAAAGGGCACCCAAACCGACATCGATTCTGGTTGTCATCATCCTGGCTATTGCCGGAATGTTTTTACTCACCAGTTTTTATGTTGTAGACCAGACAGAACAAGCTGTCGTATTGAGATTCGGACAACTGAATAAAATATCAGAAGCCGGACTGAAATGGAAAATACCACTGGGAATAGACAGAGTTTATAAAGTTCCCACAAAAGTCGTCCAGACTATGCAGTTCGGATTCAGAACAGCACAGCCGGGAATCACCACTATTTTTTCAAGAGATGATTATGATGCGGAATCAATCATGCTGACTGGAGACCTGAACATTGTCAGTGTTGAATGGATTATACAGTACAGAATTACTGACCCGGCATCGTGGCTTTTCAATGTAAGTGAAAAAGATAAAACGATCAGGGACATTTCCCAGTCCGTTATCAATGAACTGGTGGGAGACCGTGCAATCCTTGATGTCATAGGTGACGAAAGAACCAGCATTGAAGAAAATGGTAAAGAGATGATGAACCAGACTCTGAATAATTATGGTCTTGGAATCAATATTATAACTGTAAGACTTCAAAATATTCTCCCTCCCGAAGGTCCTGTACAGGATGCCTTTGAAGACGTGAATAAAGCCATACAGGATATGGAAAGGCTAATCAGTGAAGGTAAACAGGCCTATAATGCCGAGATACCAAAAGCATCAGGTCAGGCTAGTCAGATGATTCAACAGGCTTCAGGTTATGCGACAGGCCGTGTAAACAGAGCAAAAGGTGATGTAGCCCGATTCAATGCCGTACTTGGTGAATATGAGAATGATCCTGAAGTTACCAGAAGTAGAATCTATTATGAAATGATGGAAGAGGTCCTCTTGAATAATTCCAATATTGAGCTTATTGACAAAAATCTGGATAATTTCCTCCCCCTGAAAAATCTGAATTCAACTCCTACAGGAGGAAACAATGAATAAATTATTAAAAATTATAATTCCTGTAGTCGTTCTAATCTTCTTATTTATTGCAATGGGACCATTTTATATTGTTGCAGAAGGTGAACAGGCCGTCGTAACCCGATTCGGAGAGATCATCGATACAAAAACCGATGCGGGATTAAAAATAAAGATTCCCATCATAAACGATATAACCAAATATTCCAAAAGGATACTATCGTGGGATGGTGCTCCCCAGAGAATTCAGACTGCTGAAAACCAGTTTATCTGGGTAGATACAACAGCCAGGTGGAAAATAGCCGATCCCATTAAATTTTATGAATCTGTCACAAGCCTCAGTCTGGCCTATTCTAAACTGGACGACGTTATCGACTCTGCCGTAAGAACTATTATTGCTCAGAACTCTTTAACAGAATCTGTTAGAAATTCCAATATCATTATTGATCTGCAACAGATGGGTAAAGACGAAACTGCCGCCGAAGATGCCGCTATAGCCGAATCGGGAGAAGAAGATACATCTGTACTATCTGATTTGCTCGTTAGTGATGCCATTTTTCAGGAAATCGAAAAAGGTAGAAAAAATCTATCAGAACAGATGCTGACTAATGCAGCAAAAGATACAACTGATCTGGGGATTGAACTGATTGATGTTGTAATCCGTCAGATCCGCTATTCTGATGATATGACGCAATCTGTTTACGACAGAATGATTAAGGAAAGAAACCAGATCGCACAGTTCTACCGATCCTACGGAGAAGGTAAAAAAGCTGAATGGTCCGGTAAGCTCGATAATGAGAAAGAAGCTATCATTTCTGAAGCTTATTCCACATCTGAACAGCTTAAAGGTGATGCCGATGCCCTGGCAGCGGCTATCTACAACGAATCCTACGGAGCAGATCCAAAATTCTTCGAGTTCTGGAAAGCTGTTGAATCGTACAAAAAAACACTGCCGGGAATGAGCAAAACTCTTGCTACGGATATGCAGTATTTTGATAATTTATATAGTTCTGAGAACTAGAACTATTCCCTATTGATAAAAAGGACTGCCTCAGGGTGGTCCTTTTTTATTTGAACGGTATATTTCCCTTTCAATATTTCCTTTTTTTTGTAATTATAGAGAGATTAAAGAGTATATTGAGTAAGTATGGCGGAGAAAAAAAGTTTGAATTTCCCTAAAGATGCGGAATTGAATCAGGTAACAATAAAAAACAGCAAGCGGGACAGTATCCGCAAACCAGTTGACATGGACGGATATTACAATTCCGGGACAGGTTGGCACGCTTGTAAAGTTTACGATATAAGCACCGGCGGTGCAGCGTTAAAACTGAATCAGTTCTTTATAGAAGACGATGAGATTCTGCTACGATTCGGCAGTAATTCCACAACTGAAATATTCAATACCACTGTAGCAAATGTCAATGGACAGAGAATCGGAATCAGATTCAAAAACGATGATACGACCAAAAGACTCATAGAATCCATTATGGCAACCTACTGATACTCCCTTATCATTCTTCACCATAAAATAGACATAAAAAAAGGAGCTCCCTCAGGAACTCCTCATTGTGCTCTGTCAATATCTCTTATTCAGAATCGTCACTCTTCTCTTCAAGCTTCAATTCAACCTGATTGGTAAAGGGACTCTCCGACTTATGTTCTGAATCGACCTTGGGAGGCTCATTTTCCTTCGCGACTGCTTTCGCTACGGCTCTGGCCTTAATAGCTTCATTTCTCTTCTCACCAGTTTTTACAGCTAAATCAGAAGGTACCATATCGGCTTTTTTTCGGTCCGCATAAGCAGCGGCACTTTTCTCATCATTTTCAATGAATGTCAGAAATTCTTCCGCTGATAAATATTCTTCATCGAGAAGATGAGCAGAAATTGTCTTCAGAAGATCTAAATGATCAGTGAGTATTGCGAGAACTTTTTTATATCGGCCACTGATGAGTTTGGCAATCTCGTCATCGATGTACTGCTGTGTTTTCTCAGAATACTCTCGACTGCTACCGCCGCCGCCAAGATAGGAACTCTGTCTTTTTCTCAAGGCAACATTCATGAATTTTTCACTCATACCGTAAACAGTAATAAGATTCATAGCCGTTTCAGTTGCTTTCTCTATATCGTTACTCGCCCCTGTAGACAACTTGTTAAAAATCAACATTTCTGCAGCGCGACCACCGAGCAATGTATCGATCTGTCCGAACAACTCTTCCTGTGTCCTGATATTTCTATCTTCAGTAGGCTGCTGCAGCATATAACCCAAAGCACCCATACCACGGGGAACAATAGAAATCTTCTGAACAGGATCTGCGTCGGGAGTGAAAGCGGCAACAAGAGCATGACCTGTTTCATGGTATGCAACGATTTCCCTTTCTCTGGGATTGATGATTCTATTTTTTTTCTCAAGGCCGGCTATCGTCTTTTCAATAGCATCGGTGAGGTCAATCATCATAACTTGTTGTCTGTTAGCCCGGACGGCCAGCAAAGCAGCTTCATTGATGATGTTAGCCAGGTCGGCACCAACAAAACCTACAGTTGTCTTGGCGATTTCTCTAAAACTGACCTCATCATGGATTTTAACACCTTTTGAGTGGATCTTCAAAATAGCTTCTCTTCCGAGCAGGTCGGGACGATCAACCAGAACCTGTCGGTCAAATCTTCCCGGTCTGAGAAGAGCTGCATCGAGAACTTCCGGTCTATTGGTTGCAGCGAGTATAATAACACCTGAAGAGGCATCAAAACCGTCCATTTCAACAAGGAGCTGATTCAAAGTCTGTTCTCTCTCATCATTGGTTGAAGCGAGACCGGCACGACTTTTACCAATGGCGTCGAGCTCATCGATAAATATAATACAGGGAGCTTTTTCCCTTGCCTGCTTAAACAAATCTCTTACACGAGCCGCACCGACACCGACAAACATCTCAACGAAATCGGCACCGGACATTTTAAAGAATGTCACTCCCGCTTCTCCGGAAACAGCTCTTGCAATAAGAGTTTTTCCCGTACCGGGAGGTCCTACCAGAAGGACTCCTTTGGGTATTTTTCCACCAATCTCGGTGTATTTTTTAGGATTTTTGAGAAAATCGACAACTTCTATCAGTTCCTCTTTCGATTCCTCGCAACCGGCGACATCATCAAAACGAGTATTAAGATCTTCTTCGGCAACAATCTTGGCATTATTCTGACCGAAGCTCATAACATTGTTTCCACCCATATTACCCATTCGTTTGAAGATAAATCTCCACACAAGGACAAGGAGAATGAGGGGGACAATCCAGCTGATAAGAATATCCAGGAAATAATTGTTCTTTTCGTGTTCTACATAATACTCGACACGCCTCTCATCGAGTAACTCGACAAAAGAGGGGTCATTTAACGGCACAGTGCTGTAAAT
>JADGDJ010000408.1 GCA_016744925.1 Spirochaetaceae bacterium | reverse complement strand
CCCAACAGACGATATCGGTTATTAGTAAACACCCCATCGACATTCAGCTTTTCCATCTTTGAAAGTTCTTCCGGGTGATTGATGGTAAATATAAGCACTTTAATGCCTCTTTTATGGGCATCTTCGACAATTTCTCTGCTGACATATTCTCTTTTCATATTCAGAGACCATGCGCCCATATCTTCTGCAAGTGCCGCCAGTGTTACGGGATGGCAGCTGATTATAGGAGAGATCCTGATTCCCGGACATAACTTCTTGAAGCAGACAAGTTCGCTATGATCGAATGAAGAAACGAGAAAGTCATCAGAAGATCGGCCTTTATTGTTAATTTCATTCAGTATTATCTGCGCCACTTCATCAGAAGATCCTTTTCCTTTAATCTCGATATTTAGGGGAAGCCGCCCATCGATGATGTTTATGACTTCCTGAAGTGTCGGGATTAGTTCTCCCTCTCCTGCATTGAGTTTTCTCAAAAAATCAAAAGATAAATCTGCGATATATCCCGTTCCGTCTGTGCATCTATCGATTTTATCATCATGCATCAACAGGGTTTCTCCCGTCTTGCAGACAGAAATATCTATTTCCACCATATCAACATTTGATTCAATGGCGGCCTGTATCGATTTCAAAGTATTTTCAGGAGCCAGTTCAGCAGCTCCTCTGTGACCAATTATCAGCATAACATTTCCTTATTCGGTAATAAATGATTTGACTGGAAAAATCTGGATACGATCCAGTGGAAAAAGAGCAGTATCTCTGTATTTATCAGCAGCTGATTCAAATAAGACAGCTATATTATTGCCATATAAGACAACTGCTTCACTCATAGGAGGAACAATTATTTCACCTGTTTTGTTAATTCCATCGAGAAACCACAATGGTTCTCCCTCCACCCCATTGGATTTATCTTCCAGGGGATTGTCATATATAAAGAGCCTACTGTAGTTCTTTCTTCCATAGGATTCACTTAGCAGTATTTTGTTTTCAAAAAAGACTGCTCCTTGTATTTTGTCCGGTATAGAGAGAATAAAATCAGGATACACCTTTCCTGAAACTGTATTCTCCAGACCTATCATATCTGTTTCGTCATCCAATGTGTATCCAGCGAGCCACCCCAACTGCACAGTAGCGGAAGGGGTTATTATTTGATGGGCTTCTGAAACGGGATAACTGCCATTCTTCAGTGTAAATTCACCTATCCACAGAGTACTATCGGAAAAAGTTGCAAAAGAACCTTTAGTTTCTGTTACAATAATCTCCGGCAGATAGATTTTTTCCTGGTTTTCAGCAGTAAACAGTTTGTTCAATGAGATATGATACACACCTGAACCGGAAGCTATCCACAGATGTTCGCGACTTACAGCCAAACCGCCCAGATGTCCCGTATGGGGAGTTCCATCGTGATTTTCCAGAATTAAAACCTTTTCCAGAATGCCCGTATCCATTTTTATAATAGTGAGGGTTCCAGCAGAACCGTCACTATTATAATTGGAAATGATCATAAGGTCTTTTTCTTTCCAGTAAGCCATTCCCTGAGGAACCAGAGGCTGCATCAGACCGGGGATTATCGGTCCCTCAATTCTCAACTGATTGAACTGCTGATAAAGATCAGAATCATCAAACTCAGTATCGATCACACTCCGCTGTTCTATTTCCACCTCAGCTGAAAGGACTTTCTGACCACTTATGACAGCTCTGTCACCGGCACACGAAATCAGTAAAAGAACATGCAGAAATAAAATCAAATATTTCATTTTCTATTTATCGCTCTGCAGAGCAAAGCCCTTCATAAAACTTTCCTGCATTACTATAAAAATAAGCAGGGGAGGAATCATTGTGATGATAACACCGGCCATAATGACACCCCAGTTATTGGATGATTCGGTGCTCATAAGCATTTTAATTCCTATCTGTACAACCCTCATCTCTCTTGAGTTGGTAGCCATAAGGGGCCATAGATACTGGTTCCAGATATAGATAAAATTGATCACCACCAGGGCTCCGATTGTGCTTTTAGTTAAAGGGAGCAGTACCTTGAAAAAATACTGAATGGGATGACAGCCATCCATTTTCGATGCATCAATCAGTTCCGAGGGAACAACTTTAAATCTCTGAATCAGGATAAAGATACTCGTAGCACTGGCCCAGAAGGGAATTATTAACCCGGCGTAGGTATCAATCATCTGCATACTTCTGATCACATCAAAAAGAGCAACGATTCGAACGGGAACCGGCAGAAGAAGTGTTACAAGAATAATCCCAAAAAGAAGATTTTTCCCCTTGAACTCAAAATGTGTAAAAGCAAATGCCGCCAGAAGGCTCATTGTAACTTTACCGAAAATAACACCGAATGCAATAATTGTTGAATTGAAAATCATCCGCCCCAGACCTACTGAAGTCCAGGCAGTGACATAATTATTTATAATATTTGTACCGGGAATCAGTCCCGGTGGATAAGACATTACCTGAGCCTCATTCTGGGTACTGATAATCAGTGCCAATAT
>JADGDJ010000386.1 GCA_016744925.1 Spirochaetaceae bacterium | reverse complement strand
CTAACATCACTTTGTCCTACTCCACAGCCATCTCTGTCAATCGTTGTAAGATAAATTCCGAAATTAGCAATATCTACTTTGGACAATTCTGGTATATAAGAAGCAGGATATCCTAAATTTTTCTGATTTTGAACTATTTCAAAAATTTCATTTAAAATAATCTGCTTTTTCATAAATATTTATTTGAAACCACCCTTTACGAGATCTCCCAGCATTTGGGCAGTTCCACCCTTCACTTCCTTCTTCTCTGACAGATTTCCATTCTCATAATCATAAAAGATAATATCTCCCTCACCAGAGGGAGATATTATAAGATGTCTGATTGATAGAGATTTCTCCACTTGTGAAAGGGAAGAAATCTCTTTTTCAGGATAGGTGTCATCGGTCAGAAATAGATAAACCAGTGAAAAATCTTCTTTCATTTTCCAGCTGGCTTCTTCTGGCAGGAATTGTAAAGTTTTATCCATTTTGGAAAGGTGGAAAACAGACTTGAAAGACTTAATTTTCTTTCTGAACTTCTCCGCTTCTTTCTCTGTGAGGAAGCCACTGATTTCCACCTGGTTGATTATGGATCCTTCCAAAAGTTATTCCGATTCTCTAATAGATTTCAGATACTGGAGTCTTTCGTAGAATTCTTCCTTAGCATCAGAGTCCGATTCCATTGATCCCTGAAAATCACTAATATTGGAGTAACCTTTTTCATCCATCCACTGCTCAAGACTTTTTAACATTTTTGTAATAAAGGGAATTCCATTTTTATACAAAACGGAACATAACTGAACTGTGTCGGCACCGGCCAAAAGGATCTTGACGGATTGTTCCCAGCTATGGATACCTGTCGTAGCAGAAATCTGACACTTATCAAACTGTGATGCAATGATAGCCGTCCACCTGAGAACCGGTGGAAATTCAGCTTCCGTTGAATAACGCGGCCCCGTTTTCATTTTCATTGTCTCGATATCAATATCCGGATTATAAAATCGGTTGAACATGACAATTCCGTCAGCTCCTGCATTGATTATACGATAGACCATATTGGGAATGGATGTAAAATTTTGTCCGATTTTGACAGATATCGGTATAGAAATTTTGGATCTGACCTGCTGGAAGATTTTTACATATCGATCTTCCAGTTCCTGAGGTGATTTTCTATAATTTTGAGCCATGAGCCCAATATTTAATTCCAATGCATCAGCGCCCATTTTTTCAACGGTTTCAGCATTTTCAACCCACCATTCAGTGGAAAAGCAGTTCAAAGATGCTATAACAGGAATAGATAATTTCTGTTTTGCTTCTTTAATTAATTCAAAATATTTATCAGCGCTGTAGAGCATTCCTGATTCCTGAAGATAAGCATAAGCTTCCGGGTGAAGCATATCATCAAAATTTTCACCCATTTTATTCACTTCATTTGTCATATCTTCTTCAAAAAGAGATTTTAATACTACAGCGGAAGCTCCGGCCTCTTCTGCTTTTTTCAGATTTTCAATTGTAGAAGTCAATCCGGAACTGGACAATATCAGGGGATTTTTAAGTTTTAACCCCAAATAGCTAGTAGATAAATCGGCCATTATTTTAAAGTCTCCTTTTTCTTAATTCACAATTCAATAATACAGTGATTATCTTTTAGTTTCCATAAAGAAAATCCTCTATTTCTAATAAAACATCTCCCCCTTCTTTTACAGAACGAGATGCCGGTGGAAGAGAATTTATAAAAATGGAACCATATCTTTTTTTTACAATTCTCGAGTCTAGAATGAGTACAACGCCTCTGTCACTTTGACGTCGCATAAGTCTTCCAAACCCCTGCTTAAACTTCATTACAGCTTCGGGAAGTGATAATTCCATAAAGGGATTTCCCCCTCTGTTTTTTATCGCCTCCATACGTGCCATGACAACAGGATCAGAAGGCACCCGGAAAGGAAGCCTGCAAATTATAACGAGCTTAAGTGATTCTCCAGGTGTATCGACACCTTCCCAGAAAGAGTCTGTTGCGAAGAGAACACTTGAAATATCATTTCTGAAATTGTTTAAAAGTCTCGTACGATCATCATCACCCTGTCGATAAACTGTAATCCCTAATTTGGCCATTTTGGGTTGAATCTCTTCATAGATTCTTTTCAACATTTCATAGGAGGTAAAAAGTAGCAGAGCTCCCCCTTCTGAAATCTCAAGTGCTTTCGCTGAAAAATCAGAAATGAATTGATAGTACATCTCCTGTTCTTCAGGAAGTGGTGCATCGGTTGGAATTCCCAGAAGCACTCTGTTTGGATAATCAAAAGGAGAAGGAAATATATTGCTGATTGTTCTGTCGGGATCAGCAAAATTCAAGCCGACACGAGATTGCCAGAAATTAAAATTATTTTTAACAGTCAATGTGGCTGAGGTGCAGATAACACTTTTAAACTGCGCATAAACTGTTTCATTCATCATTGCGGCTATATCAAGAGGTGTTATAACAAAACGTTCAAAATAGTCACCACTTGCGGTTCTTTTTCTCTCTATCCAG
>JADGDJ010000160.1 GCA_016744925.1 Spirochaetaceae bacterium | reverse complement strand
GCGGTATATGCACCGATCATTTTTCTAATCTTATAAGCGTAGACATCAAATGCCTGTATTGCCATTGGATTTTTTTCTTTCAGAATCTTATCTTCAATTTCTCTCATATCATTGCTGATATCAGATAGTCCGAGGATTCCACTCTTTTTGTTGAGAACGTTATTCGCTTCATCTGCAGTCATTTTCATATTAGTCATCATGTAAGTCACGATGGCCGGATCGATATCACCGGATCTGGTTCCCATCATGATTCCTTCAAGGGGAGTAAATCCCATTGAAGTATCAACAGATTTTCCACCGTCTATGGCGCATACTGAAGCACCGTTTCCGATGTGGCATGTAATGATTTTCAGATCTTTTATGTCTTTACCTGCAAAGTCTGCAGCTTTTTGAGCGACATATTTGTGAGAAGTTCCATGGAATCCGTATCTTCTAATTTTGTGCTCAGTATAATAGTTGTATGGGAGAGCATAAAGAAAAGCCCGAGAAGGCATAGTCTGGTGGAATGCTGTATCGAAAACAACTACCTGCGGCGTGGCGGGAAGAACTTTTGTAATAGCATTGATACCTTTGATATGAGCAGGATTGTGAAGGGGTGCCAAAGCACAGCATGCTTCGAGCTCTTTCATAACTTCATCGGTTAATTTTTCTGAATCAGAATAAGTTCCACCATGAACAATTCTATGGCCAATGGCATCGATTTCAGATTCATTCTTAATGACACCATGATTTTCACTCATCATGTTTTTCATGATCTCTTCGATTCCCACAGTATGATCTAAAATGGGCATTTCCAGTTTTTTTACAGAATATTTTTCACTTTTATAAGTGTAGATTGCATTCTCTTCACCGATTCTCTCAACTACACCCTCAGCCATAACATCTTCATTTTCAAGATTGATGAACTGAAATTTAATTGAAGAACTTCCACAGTTAAGTGTAAGAATTTTCATTTAATATATCTCCTATCATTTTCAATTTTCCAAAATTGAAATATACTTTTTTTGAATGTTTTGTTCAACGCAGGGGATCCCTATTGCCTGAATATATTTCCCCTGGGATTATCCCGATACAATTGTGATATGATAAAAGTCACAGAAAGAAAATAGGAATATAGAATGAAAAAAATAAGAGAGATTAAAATAGGCAATGTTGTTTTGGGCGGGAACCATCCCATTGCAGTACAAACCATGTGGGATAAACCTATTGAGACTGTAGACGTGAATCTTATGAAGTCTATAAACAAACTGGAGAGTTACGGTTGTAAATTGATACGCTTTGCAGCTCCGACTATTGAATCGGTTCCGCTGCTGGGAAAAATTGCAGAAAAAACTCAAATGCCCTTAGTCGCTGATATTCATTTTGATTACAAAATAGCACTCGAATGTATGGATTATAACATCCCCAAAATAAGAATTAATCCGGGGAATATCGGAGCTTCCTGGAAAGTGGAAGAGGTCGTAAAAAAAGCCGGGGACACCAACACTGTTATCCGAGTCGGGGCTAATGGCGGATCCCTACCAAAAAATCTTAAAAAAATGGAAAATCGCGCTGAAGCTATAGTACTCGCGGCAGAAGAGCAGTTGAATTTTCTGGAATCACTCAATTTTCACAATATTGTCGTTTCCTTAAAATCCTCTGATATAGAGGAAAACTATTATACCAATGAAGTATTTCATTCCCGGCATGATTATCCTCTTCATCTGGGAATAACAGAAGCAGGACCTCTCATTCCTTCAGTTGTTAAGAGCTCAATTGGCTTATCACGCCTATTGAAAGAAGGGATAGGAAATACGATTAGAATTTCCATTACCGATGATCCTTTGAAAGAGGTTATCGCCGCCAATGAAATTCTATCAGTGCTTAAAATGAACAGCACAAAGAGGATTAACCTGATTTCCTGCCCCAAATGCGGAAGATCCTCTTTCGATACACATACTTTTACTCAGGAGATACAGGATTATTTGTATTCTGTCGATAAAGATATATCAGTTGCTGTTATGGGCTGCATGGTAAATGGTCCCGGTGAGTCGGAGCATGCAGATCTCGGTATCAGTGGCGTAGGCAACAGCATTGCGATTTTCAAAAAAGGGGAAATCATCCGGAGGGAGTCAGCTTGTTCAGCAAAAGAAGCTTTTATAGAAGAGATCGAAAAACTCTAGTACTTGTATTTTTAATATTTTTTTTAACTGTGCTGCTCTATTCGCAGGATGTGAGCGATGATGATATTATAACTGCCGGTGTTTCGGAAATCGATGATATGGAATCGTGGTTACTGTTTGAAAAAGGTGTCTTTTCCTACGACGGGAGAAGGTATGGTGAATCACTCAATTTTTTTAATAAACTCATTGAGCGCCACGGTGTGTATCCCGAAGCTGAATACTGGATCGGTCGTGTTTTTGAGCAGGAAGGTGAATATATACTGGCAGAAAAACAGTATCTCAAAGCCCTGGAAGCAGAAAAAACTCTTCACATTCCCGATGAAAAATATGAAATACAGTACCGTCTTGCTAATCTGTATAAAAATCTAGAAAATTATGATAGTTACAAACAGATTTTGAACAGCATAGCAATGGATGAATTGGAAGTGAATCAATTAGCTCTAGCCAATGAAACATCAGCTATCAATACTTTAAAGCGACATGGAATTGACCGGATGCTTCTCTTGTTTAGACATGAGTTCTCCTACTCCATAGAGTCCATGAATCAACTGGGCATTTATTATTATAAAACAGGAGATTATAGGGGCGCTACTTCTAAATTAGTTTATCCGGTTCTGAGCTTTTTTTCTTTAGCGGTCGACTATCTCAGAGATCTCGATCCAGAATTTACTTTTCCTGATACTGCCAAAGCTCTTTTGGACAATCACCCTGATTATGTCTTTGCTGCTCTGGAAAAAGTCATACAGAGAAGAAGCGAGTCATTTCAATTTGTAAGAGATCTTGAAACAATGGAAATCCGGAATAAGTCTGAACAATATGATTACGCTCAGACCCAACTTCCGGAAAAGGCTGAATTTTATCTTTCCGGCGCTTCATTCTGTCTCGGATTATTTTATAGTGAACCGGTTTTGAGGCAACTCATAGAGGAATACAATATTTACAGAACCCTCTATTACCTGGCTGCATCTCTTTATGCTGAAGGTTATTCAGAAACGGCGTTCAAAATCTGGGAGATTGTCTATAATGATGGTAATTCACAAATGTGGGGACGTATGGCCTATGAACAGCTTCTCAATCCGGAGATAGAAATTGGTTTGACAATATTTTAATTTATTCAGATATACTGTATTCTGTATAATATGAAGAAAATTGTAATAAAAGGCGCCCGTGAGCACAACCTTAAAAATATAAACCTGGAAATTCCCAGGGATAAGCTAATTGTCATTTCCGGAAAGAGCGGAAGCGGTAAATCCTCCCTTGCATTTGATACTATTTTTGCCGAAGGGCAGAGACGATACGTGGAATCTCTATCGGCTTATGCCAGGCAGTTTCTCGGTCGAATGGACAAACCCGATCTCGATTATATTGAGGGTTTATCGCCGGCGATTTCCATAGAGCAGAAAACCACCCATAAAAATCCAAGATCGACAGTGGGCACGATTACAGAAATTTACGATTACCTTAGACTTCTTTTCGCTCGAATCGGTACTGCATACTGTCCCAATTGTCATATTGAAATAAAAGAACAGTCTGTCGATCAGATTATCGATACAGTTACAGAATATCCCGAAGGGAGTCGTGTATTAATCCTGGCTCCTATTGTGAAAGGGCGGAAGGGGAAACATCAGAAAGTATTTGAAGATGCGAGAAAATCCGGTTTTGTCAGAGTCCGTATCGATGGTGAAATACTCTCACTGGATGATGACATTGATCTTGAAAAAAATAAAAAACATAGCATTGAAATTGTTATAGACCGGCTTAAGGTTACTCCGGAAACGCGCAAGAGACTGGCAGAATCTGTCGAAACAGCTCTTGAAATTACCGATGGAAAAGTTATTTCTGTGAAAAAAGGTGAAGATCACGATGAGGAGCAGTTTTTTTCTGAAAAAAATTCCTGTCCTCAATGCGGATTCAGCATGCCCGAACTGCAGCCGAGATTATTTTCATTTAACAATCCTTACGGTGCCTGTCCAGATTGCAGCGGTTTGGGGATGACTATGGAGTTTGATAGGGATCTCATAATGCCCGATCTTACACTTTCATTTAATGAGGGGGGAATTACCCCCTATAACCCCGATGCAAACTGGCATAGAAGCTGGTTTGATGGTCTTGCCAAACACTATGGATTTTCATTAGATACACCCTTACAGGATCTCTCTGAGGACATTCTGAATGTTCTCATAAACGGCAGTGATGAAAAAATAGATATCCTCTATGAAAATAGAGAGGGTACGGGCCGGTTTGAATACAATTCCAATTACAAAGGTATTTTTAATGATTTAAAAAGACGTTATAAAGAATCCAGTTCAGATGGTGTAAAAGACTGGCTTGAAAAATATATGATTAAGAAAAGCTGTAGGAGCTGTAAAGGAAAAAGGCTCAAAGAAGAAAGTTTAAGTGTCAAAGTCGATAATAAAAATATATATGAGATGACCTCATATTCTGTGAAAGATGCAGTCGTCTTTTTTGAGGGACTAACTCTCGATGAGACAAAAACACACATTTCCGAACAAATAATGAAAGAGATTCGCGAACGTTTATCTTTTCTGCAGAGTGTCGGTCTGGAATACCTATCCCTGGATAGAGAAGCTGCTACTCTCTCGGGTGGAGAAGCCCAGAGAATCCGTCTGGCCACACAGATAGGATCCTCTTTGGTGGGAGTTCTCTATATTCTCGATGAACCCACTATAGGGCTCCATCAGAGAGATAATCAGCGTCTGATTGATACTCTCAAACACTTGAGAGACCTGGGTAATACACTCATTGTTGTAGAACACGATGAACAGACATTGCGCACAGCCGATCATATTATTGATATGGGACCGGGAGCAGGCATCCATGGAGGTATTATCACTGCAGAGGGAACTCTCGAAGAGGTTCTCGATAATCCCAATAGCATTACAGGACAGTATCTTAGCGGGAAAATCTTTATTGAAAGCAACAGAGGGCGTCGTGAGGGCAATGGTAAGAGTATTGTTATACACGGAGCGCGAGAGCATAATCTAAAAAATCTTAATATATCTTTTCCTCTTGGAAAAATGATCGTTATAAGCGGAGTCTCAGGATCCGGTAAATCCACTCTTCTCTCAGATCTTCTCTATCCTATGCTGCACAATGCCACAAGTCGATCCAGAATCCCTGTAGGCGAATGTGATTCCATTTCGGGAACTGAAAATATAGACAAGGTCATCAGCATCGATCAGAGTGCCATAGGAAGAACTCCGCGGTCCAACCCCGCAACCTACGTGGGGCTTTTTACTCCCATCAGAGAACTTTTTGCATCATTGCCCGAGTCAAAAGCCCGTGGATATAAAGCCGGGCGATTTTCATTTAATGTCAAAGGCGGTCGATGTGAACAGTGTCAGGGAGCAGGAACCCAGAAAATCGAAATGCACTTTCTACCCGATGTTTATGTCACATGCGATGTCTGTAAAGGAAAGAGGTTCAACAAGGAAACACTCGATGTACGCTATAAAGGGAAAAATATTTTTGATGTGCTTCAGATGTCTGTTGAAGAGGCATCGACATTTTTCTCGGTTATCCCTTCGGTGAGGAGAAAGGTTGATACTCTGCTCTCAGTGGGGCTGGGGTACATCAATCTAGGCCAATCAGCTATAACTCTATCGGGAGGCGAAGCTCAGAGAGTTAAATTATCCCTGGAGCTTTCAAAACGCAGTACAGGAAAGACATTTTACATAATAGATGAACCGACCACAGGTCTTCATTTTGCTGATGTGAAACTCTTGTTGGAGGTCCTTCAGGAGTTGGTTGACAAAGGGAATTCCATCTGCATGATTGAGCATAATCTCGATGTTATTAAACAGGCCGACCATATAATTGATCTGGGACCGGAAGGTGGAGATAAAGGGGGGCATCTCATGGCCTCTGGCACTCCTGAGGAAATCTCCAAGGTTAAAAAATCCTATACAGGATTCTATCTGAAACCGGAACTTGAAAAAGGGAAAAGCGCTATTGTTTAGAACAGTCATCATTGCTCTACTTCTGTGTCTCTCGTCTGTAAGTGTCCTTTCAGCGCAAAAGGTGGAAACTGAGGAAACTCCAGAGTCAGATCTTTACAATAGGACTCTATACCGTGATATTAAGACTGCTTCCTATTATGAGTTGATAACATGGTGCCGTGATTTGGAACTCGAAGAACAAGGTGATTCTGATTCTTTAAAAAGTCAACTGTTCAACTATTATAAGATTAATACGGAGGATGTTAAACAGGAGAGTCAATCCAATGCGACTGTCGTAAAAATCGTTTCTGCCGATTCCACAGAATACTACACAGTGGATGAAATAGGAGAAGATTATGTGCGGATCAGTGGCCGTGTAAAACTCATTGTCAGTCAACCGGTTAAAAACATCACTCACACTATAGAAGCCGATTCTGTTACTTTCAATAAAACGACTAACAGCATGACAGCACAGGGCGATGTCGTTTATATAAAAGAGGAAAATGGCAAGGAGGAAGAGTATAAGGGAGACAGTTTTACTTTTAACGTTCAGAGCTGGAAAGGTGTTATTCTCCAAGGAGAATTTAAAAAAACACAAGATGTAGACGATAGTGAAATGGAGTTCATATTCAGCGGGAATTCAATTCGAAAAGGTGAAGGTGATATTGTAGTTCTCGAAGATGGTTCTATATCATCATGTGATGCTGAAGATAAGCACTATCAGATAAAAGCTCAGAAAATATGGATACTTGGTCCTGATGAATGGGCAATTCTAAGCGGAGTACTCTATATCGGACATGTTCCTGTTTTATACATCCCCTTTTACCACCTCCCTGGAAACGATCTATTTTTTAACCCGGCTATGGGTAGCGATACGAGAAATGGTTATTTTATTCAGACCACATCCTATCTTCTCGGAAGAAAAGACAGTGCCGATAGTGATGATTCCATTTTCATAAATATTGCCGATTCAGATGAATCATATATTCTCGTTCCCCAGGGACTCTATCTCTTTAAAGAAAAAGGTGAAGAGGAAAACAGTTCAACGGATTTTGTAAAGTTCAAACTCGACTATTACTCCCGTCTGGGAGGATATACAGGGATTGAGGGTAGTTTTTCGGAACTTTGGAAATTTAAATCATTCAATTTTGATTTCGGACTGGCTGTGACTAAGAGCATTAAAGAACCGGAATCCAATGTGAACGACGACTATTCAAACTATTTTTCTGAGAATAATTTTGACGCTGAGTGGAACTCCTCCACATTGTTCGGTTTGATTCTGCCTTTTCGCTGGGGACTTTCATTCGATTTTAGTTTTTCCACATTTTCTTTGGAATTTTCTTATCTGACAGATCCCTGGTTCGTCAGCGATTTCGAAGAGCGGGAAGAAAATTTTGACTGGTTGAATTATCTCATGGCTCAGACAACAGATGATGGAGATGATGAGGATTCTGATGCAGAGAGTTCATTGACCTGGGGATTGACAGGGTCTCTCAATATTCCCAATGAGTGGGCAGATGATTACGTAAACAATTTGTCTTTTAATTCCATAAAAATGAATATAGAGTGGGATACTAAAGCAAATAGTTCGTCCGGTTCATCTTACGATCCTAATCGGGAGTTTTTTTACCCGGAAAGTATAACCTTTCCCCAAACTACCTTGAATATGTCTGGTGTTTTTCTGGATTACAGTTCGACTGAATCATTTGTTGATTCAGAAGAGGAGAGTCTTGATTCGAGTGATCCCGGGCTTAGGTCTCCCTGGAGTGATGGGGAAGATACTACCAGAAGTAGTTCTGATGAAAATAAACCTGGTACTATTAAAAGTCCTGATAAAATGGATGACATAGAAGTTCAGTTCGATGATGTTTTTTTCTCGACAAAGATCAGCTATGATTTAACAGGATACTTTAATTATATAAGCTATACTGACTCTGACAACTGGACAGAACCGGGAGACATAGATTTTTCATCTGAAGAATCAACATTTACAAATAACAATACTTTCAATCTCAATTATGCTCTTAATTTCGTGAATAGTATTGTAACTGTTTCTGGTCAAAATAGCTTTTCTACTAATTATCTCGAATACTTCGGCGATGTCAGTAGTGATGAAGAAATAAAAGAGAAAGAGAACCAGGAACTGAATTGGGAAAATGATTTTTCTCTCAATATATATCCCTTGAAAAAAGTAGACTTAATGAGCAGTTCTTCGATTAGTTATACATTTAATGCCGATCTATATACCCGGGAATACAATAGTACAGATAAAGTAATGGAAGATCTGTGGATTAAGTGGGACGACGATTATATAAGCAGTCATAAAACAGCTTTGAATCTCAATTTTACGATACCTCTTCTTACCTTTAGCGTTTCTTTCGATTCTACACTTCCGCCTGTAGACATAGAGCAATCAATCAATCCCAAATTATCCATATCATTTTATAATTGGACTAATAGCGTCAAAACCAGCGCAGTCTATAGCGATGATGTATGGAAAATGGAACCACTCGACTTTACAAGTGTGTATAAACCCATTGATGATATCAGCATCTCTCAGCAGCTCACCTATAGTTTCGAAGATGAAACTCTCAGCGCCAGCATATCCAAGTTGCAATTGTGGGGATTCTCAGCTATATATAACATGGCATATACAACTGATTATGACTGGGACTCCGGTACGGAGACGTTAAATGACAACGGGTACGCCTTTGTTCCATCAAGTGTGGCTCTTTCCTACAGTTATGATTATGAAAGTCCGCTTTTGTGGAAAAACAGAATATCGATGGATGTTTCTGTCAGCACAACTTTTAATATGAATCTTCAGCAGTACAATATCTCTTCCTTAAGTTTTGATTTGGGTTACAATCTTCATATAAATGAGTTTCTCGATTTCAAATTTTCATTGAAATCTTCTAATAATCATATGTTTCTATATTTTCCGACACTAAGAGATTATTACAATATTACCGAAGATTATTATTTCTTTGAGGATCTCTTTAAATCGTTTAATATTTTCAGTACAGATCAAAAGGATCGCTTTGATTCATTTTTTAATATGGATTCAATAAGTTTTTCTCTGGTTCACAAACTTCATGACTGGGATCTTGAAGTAAGCTACAATGGAGCACCTATTATTGAATCTGATTCTGGCGATTATTCGACAAGCTGGGATTCTACTGTAACTATCCTTGTTCGATGGAATCCTATTGAAAAATTTAAAATACAAGTGGACCGCAAAGATGATGAATGGAATGCAGATACTGAGATTGATTAAACAATTCAAACTTGACCTTATGAACCAAATATAAGTAGAATCTTAAATTAAGGGGTAAGATGTTAAATACAAGTAGGTACCATGGCTGAAATTATTCAGAAGAAGTCAGTAGAAATCAATAAGAAAAGAAAGAAAAGAAATAAACTGTCCATCCCCCTGATTACAACTTTATCAGCATACATACTATGTGTATTGATGTTTTCCTTTTTGGGAAACTTTGATCTTATTTTCAATCAGGAAAATTATCTTCACTATAAAGTAGGGGATGTTGTAAAAGATGATATATATTCAAGCAGCGATATTTATCTAATCGATGAGATCAGTACAAATAAAAAAAAGGACTTGGCGGAATCTCTGGCATTTCCTGTTTTTAAAATATATGAAGATATAACAAGAGATGCCATAGTTGAATATGATAGTTTTGCTGCTGAAGTAACAGATTCTCTAAAAAATACAAATCAGGATGATACCTCGCATTCAGTAAAATATCCCGGAATAATCCAGGCTGATGGGTTTGAAGAAATTCTCAATGATCCAAAGATCCTCCGCAATCTGAGCCTTACCAGAAATATCATTCAGAATATTATGAATCGGGGTGTTATTTATACAGATGATACCCGGGAAATTCCTCCTTCGGGTATAATGGAAATATGGAGAGATCTCGGGGATGATTTTGATATTGCTATTGTTAAATACAATCAGATTCCCAGGTTGGAAACACTGACGCTCTACATTGAAAATGAGTTGAATTCTCAGGATTTATCCATTTCAGATTTGAAGACAATAGAAGTCCTTTCCACTTTTTTTATACGTGAGAATTGTTTTTTTGATGATTTTCAAAGCAGATTAAATCGGGATGAAGCTATTCTGAAAGTTAAACCTGTAGAAATCCTCATCTCCAAAAGTGATCTAATACTCGAAAAAGGCTTTGTTGTCACTCCGGTTGTCCAAACAAGATTGGAAGCTATAAGAAATGTTAAAGGTAATCGGGATATTTTCACCTATGTGTCTCCTTTTATTTTTGCCGCTTTTCTTTTTGCCTTCGGTATTATCTATTTCAATATTTTTTCTCCTATATTCATCTCCAATGCACAATTGGATATTCTTTTTTTCAGTATTCTGACATTGAGTATATTAATCTCGTATTTGATCATTCTCTTTTCATCTGCTCCTTTTAATCTTTCACATGTTGTTTTGATTCCCGTAGCATTGTTCTCCATGCTGGTCACACTCTTATCGGATAAAAAATCAGGGCTTATCTTCCAATTGGTTGTGTCTTTGGC
>JADGDJ010000159.1 GCA_016744925.1 Spirochaetaceae bacterium | reverse complement strand
ATTTTACAAAGAGTATATATAATATATTATATACTCAAAATCAGAAAGGTTAAAGTTTTGTTAAAAAAAGATAAGAGTTCTTTGGTTTATCGTTCTGCCTGGTGGTTTTCCGGCAAAGTGATTGCTAAATATTTCCGTGTTGAATATAACAATCTCGAAAAAATGCGTGAACTGGAGAAACCCTATATTGTCCTACCCAATCATTGTAGTTTTTTTGATCCTTTTTTTATCAATGCACCTATTAGTGAAAAATTCCACTATATCGTTTCTGATACTCAATTTCGCACTGCCTTTATGAGATGGCTCTTAAAACAGACAGGAGCCATAGCCATAACTAAAAATACGAATGATCTATCGTCTTTGAAAAAAATGACAGAAGCTTCCCGTTCTGGAAAAATTATCGGTATTTTTCCCGAGGGACAGAGAAATTGGGCTGGTGCTACTATGCCTTTAATAGAATCCACGGCCAAACTGGTGCGCATGCTCAATGTTCCTGTCGTTGTCCCTCTGGTCGAGGGGGGGTATCTTATGGATCCTCGATGGAGTACATCTTTTCGACGGGGAAAAGTTTTAATTACATATAAAATTCTCTTTGACGGGCAAAACCCGGGAAGAATGAAAATCTCTGAAATAATAGCTGCGTTGAAAGAGGCACTGGAGCATAATGAGTTTACCTGTGAATATCTGAAAGGTGTGAGATTTAAAAGTAGAACTCGAGCTGAGAATATTGAACAGATCGCCTATATCTGTCCCGAATGTCATTCTATTAGTTCTATAAAGTCTAAAGGGAATGATTTTTCCTGCACTTCCTGTGGATATTCTGTCCATTATGGAGAAAGCGGACATTTCAAATCAATTACTGGAAAAGATTATTTTGACAATATGGTCGAGTGGAATGCCTGGCAGCAAAGTAAGGCGCTTGAAATCATTCAAAAGGATCATGGTGATGAACCTATCTTTTCTGATGATAATCTAACCCATTCCATGATTGACAGCAAAGGCTCCTTTAAGAAAAAAGGGCAGGGAAGTCTCTATTTTTATAAAGATAAAATTGAGTATAGAGATCGAAGCGGATATCTCTATATTTATAATCTTGATGGGATAACTGGTATCAATGTACAGCTCCATGAACGACTTGAGTTTTACTACAATAGAGAACTTCACCGATTTCACAGCAAAAAGAATATTTTTTCTGCCAAAAAGGTAAATGATTTTTATGATTTAACAACCTCTTTGTGAGGTATAATGTATTTTTATTGAGAATTATTCTTAAAAAGCTTGTATTTAGAGATTCTATACATAGAATTTAAATCAGACAAAGCTTTTTTCAATCATAATTCTCCTTTTTACAGGTGCCTTAACAGCACCTGTTTTTTATCCATCAATATCAGCCATATCCATTGCTACAGGAGTTGTGAAAATAGAATAGATCAATTCCTTTTTATCTTTAGGAGACAAAAGAGAGAAGTCCTTTTTTACCTTTCCACAGGCATACATCAGTTTTTGTACGGAAGCATGATGAGTCAGGTCTTTCGCATCAATGGCTCCGGCTTTCGCCGCGGCCTGTCCAACAGAGTATTGACCGAGCATTGTCGAGCCTTTGTGGCAGACTGTTGCAATGATCATGGGTATCCCCTTTGCATCGAATTGTTTCATTGTGTCGATGAGACGCGATTGGATATTCCCCGTCCCGAAACCTCCGATTACCATACCCGAGAGATCTGCTCCGAGTAAGTGATTCATTGTATTGGCTGTGGAGCCGGAAGTCTGTCTGAGATAGACAATGCTAGAATCGAACTCGGTGAAAAGTACTGGGCTTCCTTTGAATCTTTTTATTCTGTGATCCAGGAGCCGCATTGTTACACCAAGCTCCCCAACAGGGGTGAGTCTTGGTGAACTGAAGGCATTGAAACCGTGTGTATTTTCCTTCACTGACCGGGAGCCCCGAAGGATTCTGTCTCCAAAACAGATAACAGTCTCTCCAATATCACGCGTAGCCGCTTCGACTGAATAATAGAGGTTGTTAATGCCGTCGGGACCAGGTGAGAAGATGGGGAGCTGTGCACCGGTAATAACAATCGGCTTTCCGAGATTCTGGATCATATAGGTGAGGGCGCAGGCTGTATCGGCCATGGTATCTGTACCGTGAAGCACAACAAAACCGTCGAATTCGTGATGTCTTTTGTATATTTCTGTAGCGATAGCAGCCCGGTATTCGGTGGTCATATCCGTACTGTCGATACGCTCCATTCTGGTAAATGAGAGTTCTGCGAGTTTTCCCAGGTTGGGCACCAGTTCTATATATTCGGTTACAGAAGGTTTCAGAACACCAGAATTATCCGGTTTCTGGCTGATAGTGCCGCCTGTATCAATGATGAGTACTTTTTTCATTGAATCTCCTCTCTGATAGCTTTCAAAAGTGAAAATTCATCGTATGTATCCTGACCCAGTTCCCAAATCATCACACCCTTGAGATTTTTTTCTATAGCATAATTTGTTTTTTTCTTTACAGTATCAATGCCATTGTAGTAATAACCGCCGGCTTCATCCTGATCGGCAGCTATGTCGTATTCATGGCGAATATCACTGTAGATCATTGTTTTTGTCCAGTACTGAGGATCGAGACCGCTGAATATGCGACCGTAGAATGGTATTCCAAGATTGATTTTTTCAGGAGTTATACTGTATCGGATCTGTAAGTTTTCCGCTGCTTCTATAGCGCTTTCATAGGTGCTATGACGACCGTAGAAATCGTAAGCCATAAGGTTTATGGAATCCAGCTTGTCATAAATCTCCTGTTTAAGAGGTCTGTAACGGCTTACAGCAGCGCTCACTTTGATCTCTTCCGTTGAAAATAGATTCACTGATTCATCTATAAGTATTGAAAAATTAGTAATATCCTTTTCTGTTTTAGGATATTCCCAATCGAAGTCCACACCGGAAAAATTGTTCTTCCTGCAGAAAATCAGCAGAGAGTTGAGGAAAGATTCCCGATATTCTTCCGACTCTGCCATAGGGGCAAAAAGGGATGATGAACCGGATACAGCTATGAGCAAATTAGTCCCGTACATATGTTTCATATTATTTAAACGAGCCAGGTCCCTATCTTTGATTTCTGAAAGGTCCAGTGATCCTTCAGCTCCCGGTTTTACGGAAAAATAGATTATAGTGTCTACGTTTGTCCCGTACCAGTACTCAATGGTGTTGTTGTTGTAATCCCGAGGGAAGGTGTCGTAACTATTTTCGAGATTCATCTGATGCACAGTTCGTTTGGTTCTGTAATCGGGAGTAAATCCGGAAAGATCCAATACGGATGAACCTGTTGCTCCTGTCGAACTTTCCAATCTATAGGAGGGAAGATAGCCGGTTATATCCAGTGAGGTGGCGGAAAGAATTATTGTTATGAAGAAAAATAGGGTAAATAAAGAATAGTGCTTCAATAGAGGTACTCCCATAAAATTTGAAAAAGGGGCTTTATAGCCCCCTTTGATTAGAAATTGCAGTTTTTGGGAGTTCTTGCATAGGGGATAACGTCCCTGATGTTGGTCATACCCGTTACATACTGAATCATCCTTTCAAATCCGAGACCGAATCCCGCATGAGGAACTGTTCCGTATTTTCTCAGATCCAAATACCAGTCATAATCTTCTTTTTCAAGTCCGAGCTCTTCGATTCTGGAAATGAGCTGATCGTAAGAATCTTCTCTCTCAGAACCTCCTATTATCTCACCGATTCCCGGAGCTAATACATCCATAGCTCTTACGGTTTTCCCGTCATCGTTTAACTTCATGTAAAAAGCTTTGATCTCTTTGGGGTAGTTATAGACAATAACAGGTCGCTTATAAACCTCTTCCGAAAGGAATCTCTCGTGTTCTGATGCAAGATCGATACCCCAGGTTACAGGAAACTCGAATTTTTTCCCGGATTTAATCAGCTCTTCAATCGCTTCAGTATAAGTGATTCTTGCAAAATCGGATTTGACCACACTGTTGAGCTGATCGAGGATCCCTTTGCTGACCCATTTATTGAAAAATTCCATATCCTCTGCACAATGCTCAAGAACATAGTTTAAGATATATTTGAGGAATTCCTCTGCAAGATCCATATCTCCAAAAATGTCACAGAATGCCATTTCAGGTTCAATCATCCAAAACTCTGCGAGGTGACGGGTCGTATTGGAATTTTCCGCTCGAAATGTGGGGCCGAATGTGTAAACATCTCCGACTGCTGTCGCATATGTTTCCGCCGAGAGCTGCCCACTAACGGTGAGCGAGGCTTTTTTACCGAAGAAATCGCGACTGTAATCGATACCGGCTTTACTGTTAAATGTGTGAAAGGGGAGTGTGGTCACCTGGAACATCTCTCCGGCACCTTCCGCATCACTGGCCGTGATGATGGGGGTGTGAAGATTGACAAAACCCTTTTCCTGGAAAAATTTATGGACAGCGAAAGACATAGCGCTTCGCACGCGGACTACGGCACTGTACGTATTGGTTCTGCCGCGAAGGTGACCGATCTCTCTAAGGAATTCGTTGGAGTGTCTTTTTTTCTGAAGAGGGTAGTCCTCGGGGCAGTCACCTATAATAATGATCTCTTCGGCTCTCACCTCTACTGATTGACCTTTTCCGGGAGATTCTACAAGAATCCCCTTAACTTCGATAGAGGCACCGGTGGTGGCTCTGTGAAGCACATCCTGATCAGTCAGGATCTCTTTATCTACAAATACCTGAAGATTGCTCATACAGGAGCCATCATTTATGGCTATAAAGGCATTTGTTTTTGAATCTCTGTTGGTTCTGACCCAGCCTTTTACGCTAATGTGCTGTTCAGTTGATTTTGTTTTCAATATTTGTTTAATTCTCATGGTCGTTATTATATCTATAAGGCATTGGACAGCGCAACGATAACTTACAAAAAAGGAGTATAAAAACCAGGAAAAAAAATACAAAAAAGCCTTTACATGAAAAAGGAAAAGAGTATATTATCCACAAGGTGTCTATCCCGATGGTGTAATTGGTAACACACCAGATTCTGGTTCTGGCTTTGGGGGTTCAAGTCCTCCTCGGGATGAACAATACGGTGGCGTAGCTCAGTTGGTAGAGCAATCGGCTCATATCCGGTCGGTCAGGGGTTCAAGTCCCTTCGCCACTATAGAAATATTTAAAAAGCTTCCTTTCGGGGAAGCTTTTTGCTTTATAAAAACTTCGCGAAGAGGCTTGAACCACATGAATTTCTATAAGATTCATTTTGTATCTGTAACTAGTTTTATATGATAGTATTTTCTTATATGAATCTTGTTAAAAAAAACCCCTATTATTATAAAATCCTTATCAGTATATTCCTGATTTCTCTGATTCCATCTACATTCATGACATTTTATTACTCTAAAAGCTCATTGACTCTTATTCGGGAGAAGTCAATAGAAACTAACCTTTTATATTTAAAACTGATGAGTAATTCTCTTGAAATAGTGATAGATAATATCCTTGATTTTTCCAATTTACTGGCCATAGATAATATTTTTAATGATTATGTTCGCATCGCCGATAAAAAATATTTTGAGCAATTCTCCGATATTTCCTTTAATTATTCGGATCAGGATTTCAGACGGCTCTACGAATATCTGAATATCCGTGGAGAGATCTACGATACATTGGAAACAATGACTCTTTCCAATGAGTTTATTGATTCTATTTATTTTTTAGATTCATCGAGAAATATTGTTTTCAAAAATGGAAGATTGCCGGAACCTTTTGAGTCTTTTCCCGATAAAGCCTGGCATAATATAATACAACGGAACGAGTTGTTACCTCATATTATGTCTATCAGATCCGTTGAAGGAGAGGATCTGAGCAGCAAGAATATTATCTCCATCATATCGGAAAATATTGAAGAAGATATCCCTTTTATCATCAATCTCGACGCAGAAACCCTATACCGGAAGATTATCAGCAATGTCGGATGGGATCCTGAAAATATCTTTTTTATTCTTTCAAAATCAGGAGAACCCCTTCTCTATTCCTCTAAGGATAGCCACTTAATCAGAAAAATTTCTATTCTTTCAGAAAACAATAATATTTCTGATTCTGAATATCTGACAATTGCAGACAAGCAATATATGATCAGCAGCCTCAAGATTGAGCCTTTGGGCTGGACCGTATATTCTGCATCTGATGCTGAGAAACTGAGAGAGATTCTTCACCCTGTCCGGGTCCGGGTTTTCGTCTTGTCCATGTTATTCTTTCCTTTTTCCTTGTTACTGGCTTATTATCTCGGACAAAGACTCTATAAACCAATTAAGAAATTATCCGGTTATGTACAGGATCACTATTTGGATCAGGAGGTGGATAATGCCTCTATGCATGAAGATTTAGGGCTTATTTGGAGATCATTAAGAAATTCAAGACTCAGAGAGAAAAAGTTGGAGGAAAAATTCAAAGAAAGTCTTCCCTCATATCGAATTGATTTCTTAAAAAGACTGTTAACAGATCATACCTATAAAATAAATGAGATTCTTGAGCGGTTAGTGTATATCGCCTCTCCATTAAAAGCTGAAAATTTATCAGTTGTAATAATACAACCTGATGATTCTCAAAGCAGATCCCTATCGATTTCAAAGAGGAGGGTTCTCGGTCTTGGAATAGAACAGGTCGTTCAAGAAGAGTTTTTGAATAATTTTCCAGGAGAATTTCTGTCTTTATCATCCTCTGAATATGGTATTATATTTAATTCCCCACCATCGGGGCTGAGAACGATTGCTCCGGAAATTGATACACTACTCAATTCTCTCAGGGAAAATCTGGCATTGGAGTTCACTTTTGGTATTGGTTCACCAGCGAGAAGTATTTTAAATCTGAGTGTATCATATTCTGAAGCGATTGATGCTATACGGTTAAGAACTTTAGTCGATACGGGACATGCCATCTTTTATGAAGACATGAAAATTGGTGAAGCAGAACCCACTTTATATGACTCTGTCACTAAAATATCTTTACTCAAAGACAGCATTAAAAAAGGAAATACAGATGAATCCATTCGAGTGATGAATGAAATATACTCTGACTTGACAAACCTTAAAAATACTTTCAGTTTTCGAAAAGCAAAACTGAAATACATAACTGTTCTAAATGAAATACTTAATGCCATTAATGAGCTGGGGCTCGATTCAGATAATTTGTTAAGCAAAGACACTCCCTTTGAAGAAATCTTTGCCCTTAGCACAATCAAAGATATGAACAACTGGATGGTTGTTCTTTTAACTGATATAACAGGCCAGATAATGACCCTTTCAGAAGAGAAAAGAAATCAGAAAATTGAAACTATAATTTCTTACATCAAAAGTGAATGTGGCCAGGATATCAATTTAAATATCATTGCTGACAAAATTAATTTGAATCCTTCTTATGTAAGCAGGTTATTCAAAGAACATATGCACCAGTCATTTATCGATTACCTAACCGATGTGAGGATGAATAAAGCCATGGATCTATTAAAAGAGACAGAATTAAAAGTAAGCGAAATAGGTGCTGAGGTCGGTTATTTAAACAGCAATTATTTTATAAGGATATTTAAAAAGAAAACCGGAAGAACTCCCGGTGAATACCGCCATTTATTTCAATAGCACAGATTTAATATTTATAGGATTTTTTTTACATAAAGAAAGTGTATGCTAAAAGTCAAATTATCATCAGATACGGATTATCCATCCCGTTGTACTGTTACTTATCAAACATTTCTAAAGGAGAAAGAATGAAAAAAGTAGTAGTATTACTGACAATCGTTTTATTATCAGTCAATGTCTTTGCATCGGGATCACAAGATGCAGGTGAAGAACAATCAGTTCCAAAAATTGTTATATATAACAATAATGGTGTAATCAGTGGAGCCGGTGGAGAAACAACAAGTTCTCCTGAAATCATAGCTGAAATGCGTGCATGGGTTCTTGCGGAAACAGGTGTAGATGTTGAAGTTATTGCACCTGTCGTAGGTCAGGAATCGCAAAAGTTGAATCTTCTGTTAGCTTCAGGTGCTCAAGTGGATGCCTTCTGGGGAAATTGGCCGGACTTTGCCTCCAGGAATATGATTCTTCCTTTAAATGATTTAATTGAAGAATATGGTTCATCAATTATCAGCTCATGGCCAAAAGAATCATTTGCTGCAATGTCAGATCCCAATGGTACAATGTGGGGTATTCCCAGATCTACACCATTTATGGGTAACCCTCTATTTTTGAGAGCAGACTGGGCTGAAAAATATAGTCTGGAAGTTCCTGAAACTATTGAAGAGCTTGAAGAGTATTTTGCTGTCATCAAAAAGAATGAACCCGGTGCGATTCCTCTTTTAGCCGAAATGAAAGGTAAACACGGATCAAGTGGAATCTTCCAGACATTTCTTGGTGCTTTTACAGAATACGGAGCCAGTAACTGGTTGGATAAAGACGGAAAAATCAAACCTCAGGAATTACAGACCGGTTACAAAGAATTTGTACAGAAAATGAATGAATGGTATAAAGCCGGATATATTTATCCTGAATTTGCTTCATTAAATCGGAATATTGTCAGAGATCTTATCAAATCAGGTAAAGTTGCTGCCAATGCTACATGGTATTCAAATGTAACTGTTCCCTATGCCACTACTGAATCTAATAATCCCGGGATAAATATGATTTTCCCCGAAGGTGGATTATCCGGTGAATATGGAAAAGCTGAAACAATTAAACCGGCAGGTGTTGAAGGTATGCTGATTTCAGCAAGAAGTGAACATCCTGAAGCTGTAATCAAAGTTATGGAATTCTTCTATTCTAACCCTGGGAACCACCAGGTTGCTTATATGGGCCCTGAAAATGGATTATGGAAATGGACAAATAAAGACAAATTACAGTTTGAAATCCTTAAAGACAGAACCGGATATTTGGGAGATTATGCATTTGCCATGGGTCTTCCAATGGAGAGAGCTGTATCAACAGACAGCCCACAGATGGCAAAACACTTTGCTTATCTTGGTGTAGGAACTGTTGCATCAGGAATTACCCCTGATGGTCTGGATTACTCTAGAGGGAAGATGCCTGTAGACGCCGGTGTTGTATATGATCCTCAGGTCATTGAAAATGATATTCCCGGTTTTGCAGACCTCCAGAGAATGAGAGAAGAGGAAGTTATCAAGTTTATCATGGGTGCAAGACCTATGGGTGAATGGGATAATTTTATTGAAGAACTCTATTCTATCGGTCTCAATGATTGGATCAATGCTTATACAGAAATGTTCAAATCACAGAAATAACTTTCTATTTTCAGTAATTATTATCAGCTGCTTTGCTTCAATTCAGAGCAGCTGAATTTCAGGAGCTCTTATGTCCATTACATTAATCAAAAAAAAGATTCAGAGAGATAAGTTTTTGTACCTGCTAATGCTGCCGGGACTCTTATACTTTCTGCTTTTTAGATATCTCCCCTTACTGGGAACGCTCGTAGCCTTCAAGGATGTAGCTCCTTTTGATAACGCGGCAACCATAATAGCCTCAAAATGGGTAGGCCTGAAGCATTTTGAATCGTTTATTTCATCACACTATTTTTGGAACATTATGAGCAATACTTTTGCTCTGGCCGGGTTGAGAATGATTTTCGAATTTTTCTGTCCTGTCCTGCTTGCTCTTTTAATTAATGAAGTTAGAAATAAATATCTGAAGAAAACCATTCAGACAATCTCTTATATGCCTTTTTTCTTATCGAATATCGTTCTGGCCGGCCTGGTTTTTCAATTGCTGACGATGAACAACGGAGTGATTCCGGCAATAGTTGAAAGCCTGGGAGGAGATGCTATTTATTACCTGGGAGATTCAAGATATTTCAGAACCGTACTGATTTCAGCTATAGTCTGGAGAAATATAGGGTGGGGCACTATCGTATACCTTGCCGCACTATCGGGTATAGATCCTCAACTCTACGAAGCAGCCCGTATAGATGGTGCCAATAGGTTTAGGCAAACTCTGTACATAACTATTCCCAGTATTTCATTTGCCATAGCCATTATGTTCATTTTAAGAATCAGCGTTATTCTGAATCAGGGGTGGGAAGAAACTCTTCTGCTTTACAATCCCGGAGTTTACAGTGTTGCAGATATCATCGATACATATGTCTGGCGAATGGGCCTTGAACAGATGCGTTATTCATTTGCCACAGCAGTTGGATTTTTTAAATCTATTCTCGCACTGGTACTCGTCGTAGCATCCAATGTTATCGCTAAGAAGAGCGGTCAACAAAGTATGTATAAGTGAAGGATAAAAAAATGACAAATAACTTTGATAGCAGCGTAGAAAAAATATTTCGCATTGGGAATATTATATTTCTTCTTATTATAACGGCATTATTTCTATTGCCTTTTCTCATTACACTGGCCAGTTCATTTATTTCTGAACATGAATATTTAAGCAGGGATGGTCTGATCCTTATTCCCAGAGAACCGGATTTCTCAGCATACTCAATGCTCTTATCGAAGGGGAGTGCTATATTTTCAGCCTTCAAAATTACTCTGTTCCGTACATTCATCGGTGGTTTTTTTCAGATTATGACAACGGCAGCACTGGCATATGGATTATCAAAGAGAAATCTGCTGGGGCGTAGGTTTCTTATTACAGCATTGGTCGTTTGTCTGGTTTTTCCGGTACAGATTATACCGCAATATCTAATAG